>JANLYD010000315.1:0-7965 GCA_031365465.1 Hyphomicrobiaceae bacterium | reverse complement strand
AGATCTTCGGCCCGGTGCTGGCTGTCGTGCGCGCAAAAACCTACGACGAAGGCTTGGCACTCGCCAACGACCACGAGTACGGCAACGGCGTCGCCATCTTCACCCGCGACGGCGACGCAGCCCGCGATTTCGCCGCCAAAGTGCAGGTCGGCATGGTCGGCATCAACGTGCCGATCCCCGTGCCGCTCGCCTATTACACGTTCGGCGGTTGGAAGCGCTCGGGCTTCGGCGACCTCAACCAGCACGGCCCCGACAGCGTGCGCTTCTACACCAAAACCAAAACCGTCACCTCCCGCTGGCCCAGCGGCATCAAAGACGGCGCGGAGTTCGCGATACCCACGATGAAATGAATTTCGGTATTCGGCACGGTCCCGTGTCTGCGGAGCGGCATTTCGCTTCGCTGCACACCGCACCGCGCACGGGATGACACGTCAAAAATTGAACTGGCTTCGAAGCCAACAGCAAAATAAATCTGTCATCCCGTGCGCAGTGCATAATTTGCCCTTTAGCAAATTGTGCGCTGCAGACACGGGACCGCCAAGCACTCGGGGAGCCGCCGCCCCTTCGACTATGAGGGGTTGAGCGGCCGCAGTGAGAGCCGGCGACACCTCAGGAGCCCCGCCGATGGACATCACCGCACTGCGCACGCCGGAAACGCGGTTCGCGAAACTGCCCGGCTTTCCCTACGAACCCCATTACGCCCAAGACTTGCGCGGCTATGAAGATCTGCGCATGCACTACGTCGACGAGGGTCCGCGCGACGGGCCGGTTGCCTTGTGCCTGCACGGACAGCCGACGTGGAGCTATCTGTATCGCCGCATGATCCCGTTGCTGACGGCGGCCGGGTATCGCGTGATAGCGCCGGACTTGTTCGGCTTCGGGCGCTCGGACAAGCCGTTCGAAGCCGCCACCTACACGTTCGATTTCCATCGCGGCAGTTTGCAGGCGCTGGTCGAGCACCTAGACCTGAAAGATATACTTATAGTCGTGCAGGACTGGGGCGGCCTGCTCGGCCTGACGCTGCCGATGGATGCGCCCGAGCGCTACAGTAAGCTGCTGATCATGAATACCGCGTTCGCAACCTTTGACGGGCCGCTGCCCGCAGGCTTTCTTGCCTGGCGCGCGTGGGCGAATGCCAACCCCGACATGGCCATCGGCAAATTGATCCGGCGCGGCGCGACCCATCTGACCGACGCGGAGGCTGCCGCCTACGACGCGCCATTCCCGAGCGTCGACTACAAAGCGGGCGTGCAGCGCTTCCCCAACCTGGTGCCCGACCATGCCGGCGCCGCGGGCGTTGCGCTCTCGATCAGGGCGCGCGACTGGTGGCAGACCAAATGGCGCGGCCGCAGTTTCATGGCCATCGGCGGTGCTGATCCGGTGTTCAACGAAGCGAGCATGAAGGCGTTGGCTGGCCACATCAACGGTTGCCCACAGCCCCTCGTCATTCCCGAGGCCGGCCACTTCGTGCAGGAGTGGGGCGCAAAAATCGTTCCCGCCGCACTCGCATCCTTCGCACGATAGCATTGCAGCGCAATGCGCCTGCGATGCCGGCTTACTTCTTCACGTCCAGCAGCAGCGTGCCGATGCGCTCCATGGCCTTGCGGATGTTCTCGACCGAGTTGGCATACGAGAAGCGGACATATCCCTCGCCGTGGATGCCGAAGCTGGTGCCGGCCACCGTTGCGACACCGGCTTTTTCAAGCATCGCATTCTGCAGTTCTTTGGCAGACAACCCGGTGCCGGTGATGTTGGGAAACGCATAAAACGCTCCGCCCGGATTGACGCACGTGATCCCCGGCAGCTGGTTGAGCAACGACACGATCACGCGTCGGCGCTCGTCGAATGCTTTCACCATCGTATGCACGGCATCCTGCGGACCTTCGAGCGCCGCGATGCCGGCGAACTGCGTCGGCGCGTTGACGCAGGAGTGACAATTGACGTTGAGCCGCACAACTTTCTCGACCAGATCTTTCGGCCATACCGAGAAGCCCAGCCGCCAGCCGGTCATCGCGTACGTCTTCGACCAGCCGTCGAGAATGATCAACCGGTCGCGGATTTCCGGGAAGCGCAGGAAGCTCACGTGCTCGGCACCGTCGTACAGCATCTGCGAATAGATCTCGTCGGCCAAGATGGCGACGTGCGGATGCTTCGCGAGGCCGGCAACCAGTTTCTTGATCTCCGCTTCCGGCACCGCGCCGCCGGTGGGATTGCCGGGGGTATTGATGATGATCAGCGACGTGCGCGGCGTGATCTGCGCCAGCACTTCGTCGGCCGAAAACGAGAAGCCGTTCTTTTCCTTGAGCGCAATCGGCACCGCAGTCGCGCCCGTGTATTGGATCATAGAGCGATAGATGGGAAAACCGGGATCGGGATACATGATTTCGGCGCCCGGTTGACCGAACATCAGAATGGCGAAGAACATAGTCGGCTTGCCACCGGGCATGATCACCACGTTGCCGGGATCGACCTCGACACCATGGCGCTTGTGCAGATCTTTGGCGACCGCCACGCGCAACGGCTCGATACCGTTCGACGGCGTGTAACCGTGATGGCCGTCGCGCAGCGCCTTGATGGCGGCTTCGACGATATGGCCGGGCGTTTTGAAATCCGGCTGCCCGATACCGAGATTGATCACGTCCTTGCCCTGCGCCGACAGGGCTGCGGCGCGCGCCAGCACCTCGAACGCAGTTTCGGTGCCGAGGCGGTTCAGATTGTCGGCGAGATGCAGCATGGCGCGGTTCGTCCCCAGATACGTTTTGGCGACGTTATGGCCGATCGCCGATGCGATTGAAAGGCTCCACTGTCGATGGCCATTTGCCAAAACCGCTAGACGCCTTCGACGATACGGATGTCACGTTCGACACTATCGCCGAGCAGACGCCGCGCCTCCTGATAGGACGCACTCGCGTACGCCGCCTTGGCCTGCTCGACGCTGTCGAATTCGATGACGACGGTGCGCATGTCGAGCCCGGCTTCAAGCGTGAGCGCGGGCATTCCGCGCACCAACTGGCGGCCGCCCTGGTTGATGAGCGCCGGACCAGCGAGCTTCGCGTACGCGGCAAGCGCATCCGGATTTTTGATCGCGCGGTAACATGCAATCCAATAGGCCTTGGGCATGACAAACCTCACTTTCGTACTCGAAATCCCTTACTTAGGTTGAAATTTTGACTTTTGCCAAGCCGTCGACGAACCCTGTCACTTCGGCGCAGTAGGCGATGGGATCGTGCCGGAACATGGCGTGGGTCGCACCGGCGATCGTCGCGCGTTTGGCGTTGGCGATATGGGCGGCTAGTACTCGCACATTGCGCTCGGACGCCGGCTTGGCGAGCGCCCCCTGGATCAACAGCGTCGGGGTCGAGATGCGCTCGACGTCGGCCAGTGAATAGGGTCGCCGCTGCTCGTCGACTTGACCCAATAGCGTCGCCGCATTGTCGCGCAACTCCTGCCGGTCCACCGGCGACTTTTTCAGCCACTCACCAGCGCCATCGATGGAATTGATGAAAAGCTCCAAAGCTTCCTCGATCCGGCCGGCGGCAACCTCGCCAGCGACCGCCTCGAACAATGCGCGCTGCGGCGGCAGCACCGGTTCGTTCGGCGGCAGCAGCGTGACGTCGAGATCGCCGCCGGGCTCGGCCATGATCAGGCTCGCCAGCAGGTCCGGCCGCTGCTCGGCGACGCGAAACGCAACATGCCCGCCGCGCGAATGGCCCATCAGGTGCACCGGCTCGCGCTGCGCTTCGATGAACGCGATCACGTCGGCGGTATGACGTGCGATCGTGTAGTCGCCGCCCGCAGTCCAACGGCCCGGAAAGCAATGCCGCAGGCTCGGGACCAGCACGCGATACCGCTGCGATAGCGGGCCCAGCACCGGCATCCACCCGCGAAAATCGCCCATCGATCCGTGCACCAGCACGAACGTCGGCCCCTGCCCCACTTCGATATAGGGCATCGCGAACCCGTCACCCACGTTGCATGTCAACATTGCTGGTCGTCCCGCATCACTGCTAAGTCTCTGCGCCTGTTATGGCTCACTCCCTCACACGCGGGCTAGCGGAATTGAAAGCAACTGACGATGGGTCGAAGATGGCCACCGCCGCAGATGTACGCCGCATCGCCTTGGCGCTCGCTGGAACCACGGAAGCCCCGCACTTCGACCGCACGGCATTCAAGGTTGCGCGCACCTACGCCACGCTTGCGGCTGATGGCTTGAGCCTCAATCTGAAGTTTACGCCCGACGAGCAGCAACTCAAATGTCTGACCGCGCCGGAGGTGTTTGTGCGCGTACCCAACGCCTGGGGTAAACAGGGCTGGACCACCGTCACACTGACCGCCATCGCCGTGCTCGAACTGCAACGCGCCCTTAAAACCGCATGGCAGCACGCCCAGCCGGCGCCGCGCCGCCCAAAACGGGTCCAGGGGCGAGCCCCTGCTCGGGGAGCGTGAGGGGCGGACAGCCCCTCACATCTGCGATCGCACCTGCTTGCCATCCCCGCTCGCACATGCCCAAAAGCGGCAACGCACGTAACGGAGGCCGCCCCATGCGCACCGACTTCGCCACCCTGACAGTTGCCATCGACACCGATGGCATCGGCACCATCACGCTCAACCGTCCCGATGCGCTCAACGCCATGAACACGCAGATGATGACCGACCTGCGCGATTGCTTCATGCAATTTTACGTCGACGACAGCGCCGCCCGCTGCCTGATCCTGACCGGCGCCGGCGAACGCGGTTTTTGCACCGGTGCAGATCTGAAAGAGCGGCGCGGCATGACGGATCAGGCGTGGCGTCAGCAGCATGCGGTCATCGAACAGGCGATCAAGGCAATGATGGATTGCCCCATCCCGATCATCGCCGCCGTCAACGGCGCGGCGTATGCGGGCGGGCTCGAACTGGCGCTGGCGTGCGATTTCGTCTACGCCGCCGACCACGCCAAATTCGCGCTGACGGAAGTCACGCTCGGGATCATGCCCGGTGCTGGCGGCACGCAGAATTTGCCGCGCGCGGTAGGACAGCGCCGCGCCAAGGAGATCATTTTGACCGGCACGCCGTTTTCGGCCGCCGACGCACTGGCGTGGGGACTGGCGAACAAGGTCATGCCGGCAGCGCAATTGATGTCTGAAGTGCGCGCGGTCGCTGCTAAAATCGCCGCCAACGCACCCATATCGGTCAAGCAGGCCAAAAAGGCCATCGACAAAGCCACCGAACTCGATCGCCAGACCGGCTACGCCTTCGAACTCGAAGCCTACAATCGCACGGTTCCCACCGCCGACCGCCAGGAAGGCATCACCGCCTTCAACGAAAAGCGCAAACCGAAGTACCTGGGGCGCTAGGCACGCGCCGCCAAGTGACCGGACTTTGCTTCTTGTGCCGCAGACCCAGCGTACCGCATACTAGTGCCGTTGAATTCCGACGTCGAATGTTCTGCAGCCACAGTCCACCTTTGCCTTAGCGAGACCCGACCGATGACAGCCCACGCCGTGCCGATGACCGCAGCTCAGCTCAAAGCCAGGATGCGCATACCGTTGATCGGCGCGCCGCAGTTCATCGTGTCCGGGCCGGAGTTGGTGATCGCACAGTGCAAGGCGGGTATCGTCGGTTCGTTTCCGGCACTGAATGCACGGCCGGCGGCACAGCTCGACGAATGGTTGCACCGCATCAAGGAAGAGTTGGCGGCGCACGACAAGGCGCACCCGGAGCGCCCGTCGGCGCCGTTCGCCGTCAATCAGATCGTGCACAAATCCAACGACCGGCTCGATCACGACGTTGAAATCTGCATCAAGCACAAGGTGCCTTTGGCGATCACGTCGTTGGGCGCGCGGGAGGACGTCTACAAAGCGTTTCGCGAAGCCGGCACGCTGGTGTTTCACGACGTCATCAACGTGAAATTCTCGGAGAAGGCGCTGGAGAAAGGCGCGGGCGGACTGGTGGCTGTTTGCGCGGGTGCCGGTGGCCATGCCGGACGATTGTCGCCGTTCGCGTTGATCTCGGAAATCCGGCAGTTCTTCGATGGTCCACTGGCGCTGTCGGGATCGATCGCCACGGGTCGCGGCGTGCTGGCGGCGGAAGCGCTCGGCGCCGATTTCGCCTACGCCGGCTCGATGTTTATCGCTTCCACCGAGGCCAACGCGGTGGATGGATACAAGGAAGATATCGTTGCCAGTTCAGCCGATGGCATCATTTACACCAGCTTGTTTACCGGCGTGCACGGTAACTATCTGAAGTCGTCGGTGACGCGCGCCGGGTTGGACGCCGAGAACCTGCCGGAAAGCGACCCGTCGAAAATGAACTTCGGCTCCAACCGTCCGGCCAAGGCGTGGAAGGATATCTGGGGCTCGGGCCAAGGCGTGGGGTCGGTCAAGAAGATCGAGCCCGTTGCCGATCAGATCGCGCGGCTCGAAAAGGACTATCGCGAGGCGAAGGCGAAGTTGTGCGCCTAGTGTCTCTGCGAGAGTAAGGCTATCGCCCATATTGGCACAGCCCCCAAGCCCTCAGCTTACTGTCTGAAAAGGGGAGGGGTTCGGGGACCCCGGTCCCCGAGCTGGTTTGAAGGGCGGCAGCCCTTCTCGCGGAACGCGACCCGTGTCACCACGATTTCACAAACCAACCATAACCGAACGCTGACTAAACAGCGAACCACCCCCAAGGAGAACGTCCCATGTCGAAGACCTACAGGCTAGCCGCAGCAGCCATTGCGCTTGCCGCATCCGCAGCGTCGGCATTCGCGCAGACCGAGATCCAGTGGTGGCACGCCATGACCGGGCCGAACAACGACGTCATCAACAAGCTGGCCGAAGACTTCAACGCGTCGCAAAAAGACTACAAGGTCGTGCCCGCGTTCAAGGGCAACTATGCCGACGCGATGAACGCCGGCATAGCCGCCTTCCGCGCCGGTGGCGCGCCGCATATTCTGCAGGTGTTCGAGGTCGGCACGGCGACCATGATGAGCGCGGGGGGCGCGATCAAGCCGGTGCAGGCGATGATGAAAGAAGCCGGCGAAAACTTTGATCCCGCGAACTATCTACCCGCGATTACAGGATATTATTCGACGACCAAAGGCGAGATGCTGTCGTTCCCGTTCAACTCGTCGAGCGCGGTGATGTGGTACAACAAGGATGGCTTCAAGAAAGCTGGGCTCGACCCAAATGCACCGCCGAAGACGTGGCCGGAGGTGTTCGACGCGGCTAAAAAGCTCAAGGCTGCAGGCTTTGCAAATTGCGGATTTTCGACGGCCTGGGTGACGTGGCTCAACGTGGAGCAGTTGTCGGCGTGGCACAATCTGCCGCTGTCGACCAAGGCCAACGGAATGGACGGTTTCGACACCGAGCTGAAGTTCAACGACGCGCTCCACGTCAAGCATCTCGAAACGCTGGTCGAGCTGCAAAAAGATAAAACCTACGATTATTCCGGCCGCACCAACGCCGGCGAGGGGCGCTTTTCGTCGGGTGAATGCCCGATCTTCATGACGTCATCGGCGTTCTTCGCGGCCGTGCGGGCCAACGCCAAATTCGAATTCGGCAACGCGCCGATGCCGTATTATCCGGAAGTAGCGGGCGCTCCGCAGAACTCGATCATCGGCGGCGCATCGCTATGGGTGATGGGCGGCAAAAAGCCTGAGGAATACAAGGGCGTCGCGAAGTTCTTCACGTTCCTGTCCGACACCGACCGCCAAGCAGGGCTGCATACGAACTCGGGTTATCTGCCGATCACCAAAGCGGCCTATGCAAAGGTAAAGGCATCGGGCTTCTACAAGGACGCGCCGTACCTCGAAACGCCGCTGTTGGAACTGACCAACAAAGAGCCGACGGAGAATTCACGCGGGCTGCGCCTCGGCAACATGGTGCAGATGCGCGATATGTGGGCCGAAGAATTCGAGGCCGCGTTGAACGGGAAAAAGACTGCGAAGCAGGCGCTCGATGATGCGGTCAGCCGCGGCAACGCAACGCTGCGCCAGTTCGAAAA
>JANLYD010000215.1:0-2116 GCA_031365465.1 Hyphomicrobiaceae bacterium | reverse complement strand
ATTGTCATGTGGGGCTCCATTTGCCTGTGCCACACGCAGCATGGATACCGCACCACGCTGCCTCCCTCATAGCATCTTGACGGCCCCGAGAACGGCGGCATCATCGCCCAGCCGGGCACGCAGAACGCCTCGTTTGCCGAGCGATGTGCACTCGCGATTGAACCAACCGCTCATGCAAACAAGCATGTCGCAACTGCGCGGCGCAACCATTACGGCCTCACCTGTGATTGACCGACTGCCATGTCCCATGCTGCCACCGTCCTGCGTCCACCTGGGAGATCAGCGGCAACAAAAAGTCGCGTAAACCGACAACCACATCGGCGAGTTCTCCCGGCACACCAGACGCGGCGTTCCGCGCCACGAACGCTCTCCAAGACGCCGCACGGGCCGTAATGAATGCATCAGGGCACCTCGAACAATACCGTTTTCGGCAGCCCCTGATGCTGTCCGGTGGTGAGGTCGAGCGGGTGTGAGGCCCGCGGCGGGCCTTTTTTGCACCCGCATGACGCGCGGCGGGCGCAGTTTCGCGACGCAAGACGAACACTCCCCACGCACTCAACTCAAACGGACGCGGTCGCCATCCGTTCGAGCTGCACCAGACGGCGCATATTGTAGCCGAGGTTCATCATGCCAATTTTGAACCGGGCTCGCGCCATGCCGACGGTGCGCACGATTTTGGCACCCATCGAATTCGTCTGATGGCCGAAGATGTGCTCGACGCGGGCGCGCACCTCCGAGCGCGCCGTGTTCGTTCGATTCTGTTTCTTGGTCAGCGGCCGGCCACGCACGCCTTTCAGATGCACGCGACTTTGCAGGCCATTCGCTTTCAATGTCTCTTCGATTGCCGCCGAGCGATAGGCGCTGTCGGCCCAGACCTTCTTACCGGTGTTGCCTTTGTCGAGCAGGCAATCGAGTTTCTGGCTGTCGTGGACGCTCGCGTCGGTCGCGTCCCACTTGCGGATCAGCTTGTGCGTCTTGTCGGTACCGACGTGGTTCTTGTAACCGAAATAGCTTTTGCCGTGCTTCTTGGTCCAGCGCGCATCCTTGTCTTTCTGCTGGTTTTTGGCGGGTTTCTGCTCCCAGTCCTCCGGCGTCTTGCCGGCCTTGACGGTCGCGTTGTCGTCGCGGCTGTTGCGTTGTTTCGGTGCCGGGACAATCGTCGCGTCGATGATCTGGCCGCCGCGCGCGATGAAACCCTGGCCCGCCAGATGCCGGTCGAATTTTTGGAACAGCGTTTCGACGAGCTTGGCTTCGATCAGCGCCTCGCGGAACAGCCAGATCGTCGTCGCGTCCGGCACCGGGTCGTGCAAACCGAGACCGAGAAAACGCATGAACGAAAGGCGATCCCGCACCTGGATCTCAAGTTGCTCGTCGGAGAGATTGTACAGCGCCTGCAGCACGACCATTTTGAACTTCAGCAGCGTGTCGTAGCCCGGACGCCCGGCGTTGCTTTTCTTCTCTTCGGCCTTTGTCACCACAGCCGCATCGATCGGCGCGCGGAAATCTTCCCACGGCACCGACGACTTGATCGTCTCCAAAGGATCGCCCTTGGCGCTGATCGCTGCAAGCCGCCGGTCCAAGTCGAAAAACCCTGGCTGACCCATCGCGCACGCTCCCTTGAGTACGTCTCTCATGCCGGACGAGAGAATCTGATTTGCCTACGGATGGAAAGCGCAATTATTCGAGGTGCCCCTAACTTGATCTCACCAACCGAAGGAGACATCCCATGTTGCGCGATTTGCACCACATCCCACTCGATCAACTGACCGTTTCGAAACTCAACGTGCGCAAGCACGGTCCTAAGGACGTGGCAAGCCTCGCTGCATCCGTCGCGGCGCTCGGCGTGCTGCAACCCTTGCTCGTCCGCGCCAAGGACGACGGCTTCGAGATCGTCGCCGGGCAACGCCGCTATCTTGCGGCCAAGTCGTTGCGCGACACCGATGACGACGCGCCTTTGCTGCCGTGTGTCATCCTTGACGACGACCAGGACGCCGTCGCCATCGAGGCCTCGCTGGCCGAGAATATCGAGCGCCTGCCCATGGACGAAATGGACCAGCACGAGGCGTTCATGGCCTTGAAGCGCAAATGTCTGACCGAGGACGATATCGCCGCGCAC
>JANLYD010000204.1:0-1686 GCA_031365465.1 Hyphomicrobiaceae bacterium | reverse complement strand
TCGACGCCAAGGCCGAACGCGATTTCGCGCGCCTGGAACTGCTGCATACCAACCGCCGGGTCGACGCTGACGCGGATGATGGTGTCTGGCTGATGGGCCGAGATTTCCTCGATGTCCATACCGCCGGCGGCAGAAGCCACGACCATGACGCGCTCTGAGGCGCGGTCCATCACGAAGCCCAGATAGATCTCGCGATCGATGTTGGTTGCTTCTTCGATGTAGAGACGCGAGACGAGCTTGCCGCCAGGGCCGGTTTGATGCGTGACGAGTTTGCGGCCGAGGAGAAACTCAGCTGCGTCCTCGATCTCTTGTTCGTTGCGGCAGATCTTGATGCCACCGGCTTTGCCGCGCGCACCAGAATGGATCTGCGCTTTGACGACAACGGCCGCCGAGCCAAGCTCGCTCGCCCGGTATGTGGCCTGCTCTGGGCTATAAGCCAAACCACCGCGTGGAATGGGCACGCCGAATTTGGCGAGAAGTTCTTTGGCCTGATACTCGTGAATGTCCATTTTTGGACCTCCTCAAAATTTTGAAAGCTTGAAAGCTCAGCCTTTGCCTTTGCGTGCGTCTTCGGCTTTCTTGATCGAAGCCGCGGTGGCGAGAAGGTTCTTGGCCATCTTTTCCGATGCCGCGTCGATCATCTTGCCGTCAAGCGAGGCAGCGCCCTTGCCCTGAGCTTCGGCTTCCTTGAGAGCCACGAGAATGCGTTCAGCGCGCGAGACTTCGGCAGCCGTTGGTGAGAACACTTCGTTGGCAAGCTCGATCTGCGAGGGGTGAATCGCCCACTTGCCTTCGATGCCAAGCGCTGCAGCGCGGCGCGCGCCAGCCTTGTAGCCTTCCGGATCGTCGATGCCGCCGAACGGTCCATCGATCGGGCGAAGGCCGAATGCGCGGCAAGCGACCGTCATGCGCGACAGCGGGAAGTGCCACTGGTCGCCAGGATAGTCTGGGTTGAGGCCGCCGATGACGACGGTGCGCGCTTTGTTGAAAGCCGAGTAATCGGCAACGCCGAAGTGCATCGATTCCAGGCGGCTATTGGCCGAGGCAATCGCTTCAACGTTGGCCATGCCGAGCGGCGTCTCGATCAGAGCTTCGGTGCCGACCTGGTTCTTGAGGCCTTTGGCGACTTCGATTTGGCTGACGATGCATTCGACCGTGTAGACGTCGGCTGGAACGCCGACTTTTGGAATGAGGATGGTGTCGAGGTGGGCGCCAGCCTGCTCCATGATGTCGACGACGTCGCGATACATGTAGTGCGTATCGAGGCCGTTGATGCGCACCGAAACGCTCTTGCCGTTGCCCTTCCAGTCGAGATCGTTCAGGGCCTGGATGATGTTCTTGCGCGCCTGTTCTTTGTCGGGCGGGGCGACAGCGTCTTCGCAATCGAGGAAGACGTAGTCGGCGGCACTCTTCAACGCCTTGTCGATCATCGTCGTGTTAGAGCCCGGAACCGCGAGATACGAACGCTGCAGGCGCTGCTTGCGGAGGGGGTGGAGCGTGAAACTCATGGTGGCGCGTTCCTTGTCTTTTGTTGTCGAGCGCTGCTCGAATCTTTGATGGTTGCCGGGCACGAGGTCTGCGTGCCTGTTATCGATTCTATTCTTTTCTCTCGTCATGGCCGCGAAGGCGGCCACCCACGACAGCTCTCAATGACAAAGGTATTGGAACTTGCCATGTCACAGCATC
>JANLYD010000152.1:0-2636 GCA_031365465.1 Hyphomicrobiaceae bacterium | reverse complement strand
GGTCGATCACTGGCACGAGCTGATCATCGATCCGACCATCGCGGATGCCGTGCTCGATCGACCGGCAGCTGGCTCGTCACGATGGTGCTGGCACGGCCATGGCGATCGTCGACAACTTCGAGCAGGTCGCGGCCTTGTTGCGAGGTCAATGGCGCCAAGCCCCAGTCATCGAGGATCAGCAGCTCGACACGGGCGAGGCTCTTCAGCAAACGGGCGTACCGGCCATCACCGCGTGCCAATGCGAGTCCGTCGAGCAGGCGTGGCACGCGATGATAGAGCACAGCACGGTCATCACGGCAGGCCTTGTGGCCGAGGGCACACGCGAGCCAACTCTTGCCGAGACCGGTCTTGCCGGTGATCAGCAAGTCCTGCCGCCGCGCGATCCAGTCACCGGTCGCGAGCTTGGCGAACAATGCCCTGTCGAGGCCGCGCGCGGCTTTCGTGTTGAGGTCCTCGACCGTCGCGTTCTGCCGGAGGTTGGCGGACTTCAACCGCGTGACCAGCCGCCTGCTCTCGCGCTCGGCGGCTTCGCGATCGACGAGCAGGCCGAGCCGCTCCTCGAACGTGAGGCCGTCGACGTTGCGTTGATCGCGCTGCTCTTCGAGGGCCTTGGCCATGCCGGTGAGCCCGAGGGCCACCAGCCGATCATGGGTGGGATGTGGAAGCATGTGTCGTTCCTCTCTTTTCGTTTGCGCTTCAGCTGCCCAGTCTTGCCGGAGGCGAGCCCGCTTCCAGCAGGACCAGCCGCGCGTTTTCACCCGCATCTTTTCTTCGCGCGCGCCGCCGTGAGCGGATTTCCCGGAGCACGCGATCATCCGATGGCGGCTCAGTGGTAGTAGCCACGTCCACGGATGTTGGTGTGCCGGATCGGGGAAGCGTCCGGCGTACTCGGTTTGGCGAAGGCGCGATCGAGCCCGTTCTGCAGGATCGACTTGATCGAGCCGTAGGTGGTGGCGCCGATATCGTTGCCGCGCTTGGCCGCCGCCTCGATGCGCTCGGGTCCGTAGCTCTTCACGAGGCTCAAGATGCCGAGGCACGAGCGGAAGCCCTGCTCGGGATGCGGCTTCGCCTTCATGATCGCCTCGAACAGCGCGATCGTTGCTGACCCGATCTTCCCGGCTTCGCGCAGCATGCGTGCCGGCGACCATTCCGCGTACCGGCGATGGCTCGACGGCATGTGCTCCGGGATCGTCGAATGCTTGTGCGCAACGCGTGACCGCACGTGGCTCGCAATGCGGCTCCCCTTGTGGAAGACCTCGACCGTCTTGGCCGTGAAGCGCGCATCGACGCTCTCGCGCAACAAGGCGAACGGCACCGAGTAATAATGATCGTCGACCTCGACGTGATAATCGGGCGCGACCGTGCAGCGCTTCCACTCGGCATATTGATAGCGCTCGCTCGGAAGCCCTTTCAGCGCCGGCCGGTCGAGGTTCGCGAACAGCTCGTTGCGGCTCTGCTTCAGCCGTTTCATCACTTTCGCGTTGACCTCGGTGACGCAGTCCCGAACGGCGTCGTTCAACTCGACCAGAGAGAAGATGCGCCGATTGCGCAATTTGCCGAGCACGAAGCGGGAGACGATGCCGACCGCCGCTTCAACTTTAGCCTTGTCACGTGGGCGCCGGACGCGTGCTGGCAGAACGACGAAGCCGTAGTGATCGGCGAGATCCTGATATGTCCGATTGATGCCCGGCTCGTAGCGCGACGGCTTGGTGATGCCCGTCTTCAGATTGTCGGGGACAGCTGCCTTCGGCACACCGCCGAGGAAGTCGAGCGCGTTGACGTGCGCGCCAATCCAATCGGCGAGTGTCTCCGTCCAACGCGCCTCGGCGTAGGTATAGCTCGACGCGCCGAGCGCCGCGATGAAGAGATGCGCCTCGTGCACCTCGCCCGTCATGGGATCGACGATCGGCACCGTGTCGCCGGCCCAATCGACGAAAAGCTTGTCGCCGGCCACGTGCGTCTGCCGCATGGTCGGCGAGAGGCGTTTGCGCCACTCGCTGTAGATCTCGCAGAAGCGCGAGTAGCCATGTCCGTCGGGACATTCGGCGCGGTGTTCCTCCCACAGAAGCTGCAACGTCACGCCGCGGCGCTTCAGTTCTTCGTGCACCTTGATCCAGTCGGGCACCGTGCGCGTCGGGCCCTCGTGGAAGCCAGCCGGCGTGAACAGCCGCCGCTCCAGCTCGGCGTCGCTGATCTCCGGCGGGATCGGCCATGTGATGCCGATCACCCTGGCGCGGCTCACGTACTCGCTGACGGCGGTCTTGCCGACGCCTGTCGCATCCTTCACCTGACGGACGCTGAGCCCCAGCTCGTGCGTCAGCCGCAGCACTTCGCGGATCTTCCTCATCGACACTCTCATCTTCGCCATCGGCCGCCCCTGTTTTTGTTGACAGGGGTTGCCGATCTGCTGATTCGGATGTCGACGAGAGTGCTGTCTAAACGCTCATCAGAGACTGTCCGCAATCACCGGAACGCTGTCCGCAATGCGCCGGAATGGGTGTCCGCGTTGGGCCGGAATCTGCAACCCAACCCCGTTCGCATAAAATATCGTTATGCAATAGCGGGGCGAATAGGCGGCTCACTCTGCGGCGAAGACGTCGCTGCCTCGGCAGCTGTGGCGTCGACCTGGCAGTCGG
>JANLYD010000136.1:0-2019 GCA_031365465.1 Hyphomicrobiaceae bacterium | reverse complement strand
CGGGGCACCGAGAGGTCGTAGATCGGCTGCAAAAACGGACGCGGTGTGAGTGCGACGACACGTTTGAACCACGGCGCGAGCACGCGGTCTGCATGGCCGCGCATTTCGTCGACGACGGCGGGCGCAATCAAGTTCGGCGGGATGGAAAGCTCGTGCCGGACGCCGTTGCGATCGGTCAGCAATGTCGGCAGTTCGCGTGCCACATCGGCAGGGCGGTACCAGACGAAGTTGTAGCGGCGGCGCCCGACGGTCGGATCGTCGGCGGCGCCAGCGACGGGATAGCCGACCATGTGCTCTCCGACAGGCAGATTGAAGGTGAACAGCGAGGCCTGCGTGAATGGCGCTGCCTCGACGTCGCTCTCCGGCAGTATCCCGCGCCAAGCGACATAGCCGGCGTACGCGGGAGCGATTTGCGGAAACAGGCAACGGCGCACGCTGGAGCGAAGGCCATCGGCACCGACCAGCAGATCGGCACGTTCGGTGCGGCCACCGGCAAAGTGCACGATCACGCCGTCGGCGCCGGTTTCGAAGCGCTCGAAGTCGGCGCCGGGATGGTAGTGCGCGGCCGCAAATTTTTGCGCGAGCATGGCGTGCACGCGCGTCCAACCCGTGGCAATCTGTTCGACATCGCGACGGGCAATGATGCGATCGTCGGCATCGAGCACGACGCGCGCGTGGATGGGCACGCCGAAGTTCGTCTCGGTGTCGAGGCCGAGCGTGGTCAACGCCGCGCGCAGTTCGCGGTGGGTGAGAATGCCAGCGCCGCGCGCGCTCAGCACTTCGCCCGTGCGCTCGAAAATATCGACGCGCCACCCGGCCTGTCGCAAGAAAAGCCCAGCGAACAAGCCGGCCATCGACCCGCCGATGATGACCGCTCGCGGTTGCTGGTGCACCATGCTTGACCTCGTGGTGAAACGCCTCGTCGCGTCTGCGAGAGCGGGCCCGAACTGCCCCGGAGATGGCAGCCCCGCATTCAGCCCATAGACAGACGCCGCCACAACCCCTTACCCATGCGACATCGAAAGTCCAGGGAGACACCACAATGAAACTCGTTCGCTTTGGCGCTGCAGGCGCAGAGAAGCCAGGCCTCGTCGACGCCTCAGGTATCGTCCGCGATCTGAGCGGCCACATCGCCGACATTACCGGCGAAACGCTGTCGCCGGCCAGCCTCGCCACGCTGCGCAAGCTCGATCCGAAATCGTTGCCGGAAGCGCCGAAGGGCGCACGCCTCGGCGCACCGGTGGCCAGAAGCGCCAACTTCATCGCCGTCGGTCTCAACTATGCCGACCACGCCGCCGAAGCGGGCATGCCCATCCCGCCCGAGCCGATTTTGTTCAACAAGCTCGCCAACTGCATCGTCGGCCCCAACGACGACGTGATGATGCCGAAAGGCGCGCTGAAGCTCGACTGGGAATGCGAAATCGCTTTCGTGATGGGTCAGCGCACGCGCTACGTGGAAGAGAAAGACGCGCTCAAGTACGTCGCCGGGTATTGCGTGTGTAACGACGTGTCCGAGCGCCACTTCCAGCAGGAGCGCAGCGGCCAGTGGATGAAGGGCAAGTGCTTTGAGACATCGGGTCCGTTGGGTCCGTGGCTGGTCACCACCGACGAGATCCCCGACGCACAGGCCCTGACGATGACCCTGGATGTCAACGGCAAGCGGATGCAGACCGGGTCGACCAAGACGATGATCTTCTCGATCGCGCATCTGGTGCACTACATTTCGCAGTTCATGGTGCTGGAAGCGGGCGATGTCGTCACGACAGGCACTCCCCCGGGCGTCGGTCTCGGCATGAAGCCGCAAGTATTTCTCAAGGCTGGCGACGTCATGACGCTCGGCATCGAGGGCCTGGGCGAGCAGCGGCAAACGGTTGTGCCGTTCAAGATGTGAGCTCTTATTTTTCGTCATCCCGGCGAAGGCCGGGACCTACGACACCGTACTGATTTTTCGATCGCCACTGCAACGGCCGGGAATCTGGCAACGACAGGCGGATTAAAAGCCCTCAGACATGCCCTAGC
>JANLYD010000122.1:0-16114 GCA_031365465.1 Hyphomicrobiaceae bacterium | reverse complement strand
CACGCTGATGGAATTCGACATCGACGCGGCGATTGCACGCCGGCCGAAGCTTTTGTTGGTCGACGAATTCGCTCATTCCAATGCACCGGGGGCACTCCATCCCAAGCGCTACCAGGACGTCGAGGAGGCGCTGCGTGCCGGGATCGACGTCTGGACGACGATGAACATCCAGCATCTCGAGAGCCTGACGGATGTGATCGAACGCATTGCCGGTATCACCGTACGCGAGACGGTTCCCGATAGAGTGCTCGACGAAGCCGACGAGATCGTCGTCGTCGATCTGCCGCCGCACGAACTGGTCAAGCGGATGAAGGAGGGCAAAGTTTATCTGCCCGAAAATGCCCGTCGCGCCATCGACCAATTCTTCAAAATCTCGAATTTGACTGCTTTACGTGAGCTGACGCTCAGGCGTACGGCGGATCGCGTCGACGAGCAAATGATCGAGCAATTGCGCCAACAGGGCATCGAAGGGCCCTGGCCGACGGCGGAACGGTTGCTGGTATGTATCGGCGGCGGGAACCATTCAGAAGCGGTCGTGCGGACCGCGGGTCGCATGGCAGCCGCCCTCAAGTCGGAATGGTTCGCCGTGCATGTGAGCCACGCCGAGCGAGAGGTCACCGATCGCAGGGAGCAACGGCGCATCGACAAGACTCTGGCGTTGGCCCAGCGGCTGGGCGCCAGGACCTTCCGGCTCTCGGCTAAGGATCTCGCCGGTGAGGTGCTGACGTTTGCGCAACGCAACAATGTCACCCAGATCGTCATCGGCCGCTCGGGGGCAGGGCTGCTCGACCGCCTCCTCGGCCGGTCACTGCCAGCCGCGTTGCAGGCGCGCGCCGACGGCATCGCGATCACGGTCGTCGCACCCGCAGGCAATTCAGAGCCACGGCCTTGGATGCACTGGCCCGACGCACAGTCGGCCACCTCGGCAGCCGCCATCGGAACCGGAGCCGTTACACTTGCCGTTCTGGCCGGCTTGGCGATCGAGCACGTCACTCAACTGCCGAACCTGTCGATGGTGTTCTTGTTCGCCGTGCTGGTCTCGGCGCTACGTTTCGGCCGGTGGCCGGCGATCGCCACGGCTGTGTTGTCTTTCTTTGCCTACAATTTCTTTTTCCTCGAGCCGCGCCTGTCGTTTACAGTAGCCAAGCCGCACGAATTGTTTGCGCTGTTGGTGTTCCTCGCTGTCGCGGTCGTCACGGGTGGGTTGGCGGGGCGATTGAGGGAACAGGCAACTGCGGTGAGGGAGCGTGCGCAAGCCACCCAGGCGCTGTTCGATTTTTCCAGCCGCTTGTCCGCCGCCGCGTCGTCCGACGACGTTCTGACTGTGCTCACAACGCAAAGTTCGGCGCTTGTCAGGAGCAAGGCGGTGGTGCTCCTGCAAGGTGCCGCCGACCTCGAACTCAGTGCATCGTGGCCGCCGGACGATCACTTGCCGACACCTGACTGGGCTGCGGCGCGTTGGGCCTTCAAAGAGCGGGCGGCGGCGGGACACGGCACTACGACGATGCCGACGGCACGTTTCCAATTTCGACCGCTGCTGGCGCCGAGCGGACCCATCGGCGTGCTGGGGGTCGAGCCAGCGGAGGACGTGGGCTCGTTGCCGAGCGCCACCGAGGCAGCGCTCCAATCGATGGCCGAGCAGGCGACGGTTGCGCTCGAACGGACGCGGCTGGTCGCCGAAGCCGGCAGTGCCGCGACGAACGCCGAGAGCGAGCGGTTACGTACCGCGCTGCTGTCATCGATCTCGCATGATTTGCGCACGCCGCTCGCGTCGATTCTCGGGTCCGCCACAAGTCTCAAAACGCTGGGCGACAGGATGCCGGTATCGGACCGGCAGGACCTGCTTACGACGATCGAAGAGGAAGCCGAACGTTTGACGCGTTTCATCGCCAATATCCTCGACATGACCAAGCTGGATGCCGGCGTCGTGCAGACGCGTTCGGAAGTCGTCGATGTGAATGACGTCGTCCAGTCGGCCGTCGAACGGGCGCGCCGCCAGCGTCCTAACCGCAAGATCGAGGTCACGCCAACAGGCGCATTGCAGGCTTCGGCCGATGCGGCGCTGCTCGAGCAGGTGCTGGTCAACCTCCTCGACAACGCGGATAAATACAGCCCCGTTGGTGCCATCACACGCGTCGAGACGAGGCGCGCTGGCGAGCGCATCTCACTGAGCGTTCTCGATGCGGGCATCGGCATCCCGCCAGAGTCGTTGTCACGCGTGTTCGACAAGTTCTACCGTGTTGCAAGCGCGGACGGCCGCGCGCCGGGGACGGGCCTCGGCCTTTCGATTTGCGCGGGCCTCGTCCACGCAATGGGCGGGAGCATCCTCGCCAAGAGCCCGGTCGAGGGCGAGCGTGGGACTATGATCGTAGTAGAATTGCTGGCCGCCGGAGCCCAAGGAGACAGATGATGAGCGGCGCACGCATCCTCGTCGTCGACGACGAACCGCAGATCCTTCGCTTTTTGAGGCCGAGCTTGACCGCCGCCGGCTACGACGTGATCACTGCGGCCACCGGTGAAGAAGCCCTGAAGCTCGCTGCGGCCAAGGCACCCGACGCCATCCTGTTGGATCTCGGGCTTCCCGACATCGACGGCAAAGACGTGATCGCAAAACTTCGAACGTGGTCGCAAGTGCCGGTCATCGTCGTCTCCGCGCGCGACCGCGAGGTCGAAAAAATTGCGGCGCTGGACCTTGGGGCGGACGATTATGTCGACAAGCCGTTCGGCATCGGAGAATTGCTGGCCCGCTTGAGGACTGCACTGCGACATGCAGCCCACCTGTCTGGTGAGCAGACGTCGTTCACAGCCGGTGAGCTTGTGGTCGACCTGCTCGCACACACCGTCGTGCGCGATGACAAACCCATCAAGTTGACGCCGAAGGAATTCGATCTACTCGCCATGCTGGTGCGTCACGCCGGTCGCGTCGTCACCCATGCACAGATCTTGACGGCCGTTTGGGGGCCGGCGCACGCGCATGACATTCAGTACTTGCGTGTCTTCGTCGGCCAGCTCCGCCAGAAGCTGGCGCGCCCCGGGGAAGACTTCCACCTTATCCAAACAGAATCCGGCATCGGCTACAGACTGGTCGACGTCTGATTTGCTTCACATCGCTTTTGTAGAGCGGGCCGTCTCGAACGCCTGGCTCATGTTGCTATCCAGCAGTCGGTCGTAGACGGCGAGCGTGCGGGACTGCAAACGGGCGAGCGTGAAGTTTGTCGCGGCGTTCTCTCGTGCCCGCCTGGACCAGGACGCGTGCATCTCAGGCGGCATCGCGAGCGCTTCGGCGAGCGCGCCCGCCAGCGCGTCGGCGTTGCCAGCGGCCACCAGCCATCCTGTTTCGCTGCCAGCGCTGACGTCGGGTTGCGCGCGCACGGTTTCGGGCGGCGCACCATGACGCGCTGCGATGACCGGCGAGCCAGCGGCCTGCGCCTCGATGGCGCCGCGCCCGAACGCTTCCGGCTCGGTCGAAGGCACGAGGCTGACGTAGGCGGTCGCATAGGCAGCGGGCATATCGTCCACGTGGCCCACCAGTTTGACGACATCGCCGAGGCGATGCGCTTGGATGCGCGCCTGAAGCTCGGCTGCGTATCCGTGTCGTCCCTGCGCATCACCCGCCAATATGATCGCCACCGGCGGCCGCCCCGATGATCCGGGGAACGCGAAGCCGAGGCGCGCTGCGGCATCGATTACGACGCGTTGGCCTTTCTTACCTGACAGCCGCGCTGCGTGCAGTACGACGCGCGTTTCGGCAGTGACGCCCCAGGCCGCGCGCAACGCCGCGATCCTCGAAGCTGGGATTGTTGGGGGATCGAATACCGACGGATCGATCCCGCGATGGATCGTGACGACACGATCGGCCGGTGTGCCGTAACGATCACGAACCAACCGCGCGGTGTAGTCGGAGTTGGCGATGACGACGTCGCCGCGCGCCATCACGCTGTTGTAATGGCGCTTGACCGCATTCGTCTCACCGTAAGCGCCATGGAACGTGGTGACGAACGGTGTCGCCGTGTGCCGTGCCGCCATCAACGCACTCCACGCGGGCGCGCGACTGCGGGCGTGGACGAGATCGACCTTTTCGGCACGGATCAAACGCGCGAGTGCGAACGCGTTTGCGACGATACCCGCCGGGTTTTTCGTTGCTGCTGGAAACTCGATGATTTCGCCGCCGGCGGCGCGAACGGCGTCCGCCATGCGCCCGGTCTCGGCAGCGACCAACGCGCGACCGCCGGCCATCCTCACAGCTTCACTCATCTCGACGACGGTGCGCTCAGCGCCGCCGGTCTCGAGCTTTGGAATGATCTGCAGGATGGTCGGACGTTCAGATCGCACTATCGAGGGCTCGCAAGGGTTGCGTGGACTATCTCGACAGTTAGCTGAGTTTTGTGCGGGCGGCGACTGCGACGTCGCTACTTTGCTGGCTATTGCGTGGGTTTGATGCCGTCCTTGCTCACCTGCACGCGGGCTGCGACGACCTTGTCCGCATTCTTGCGCGCGAACACGAACACCGTCTCGCCCACCTTCAGATCTTCGCGCACACCGGGTACGGATTGCGACATCGCGGTTTCCGGCAGCACCAGAGCTTTGACCGAGCCCGATTTGTAGTTGAGCGTCAGTTCCTGGCCGTTGGCGGACGCCACCGTACCCTCGACAACTGCGTTGGTCATGACCGCATCGGGTGCCAGATCCCACGCCGAGAGACCCAGTGGCGCTGCGGCGGGAATAGGCCGCACATCGATCGCGACCACCGCGCCATCGGCACGTTTGATGGTGGTGACGCCCAGGATCATCCCCGGCTTGACGTCTGCCATAGCGAACGGCTTCGTCGTACCGATCGGAGTTGCATCGGGCACCTCGACCGTCAGGTCACCGGCTGCCGGCGATTTGATGGTCAGCACTTTGCCATCGAAAGCGGAGATGGTGCCGCGCACGTTGACACGAGTTTCCTGCGCGACCGCTGCCGAAGTCAGCGCGAGGCTGCACGACATGATGCCGATTATCGACTTCAGATTCACTTTCAAGAATACCTCCAATGTAGCCACGCCGGCACGATCCCAGACTTGAGTTGGCTAGCGCACATTAAACGCTTGCCGCCCGTCATACGTTGCATGATGCGGTGTCGACGAACGAACGGCATCAGTGCCCGTCAAATTGCATCAGAGACGTGACGGCGATGCCGCGTGCCTGCATCAGCTTGGCACCGCCCAATTCCGGCAGATCGATGATGAAGCAAGCCCCGACGATTTCGCCGCCGGCGCGCAGGATCAGTTTTGCTGCGGCCTCCGCCGTGCCGCCGGTGGCGATGAGATCGTCGACGATCAGCACGCGGCGGCCGCGATCGAGCGCGTCCTGATGCATCTCGACGGTGTCGGTGCCGTATTCGAGCTGATACTCCTGCGCGTAGACCTTGTAGGGTAGCTTCCCCTTTTTGCGGATTGGAATGAAGCCACAGCCGAGTTTGTCGGCCATCGCGCCACCCATGATGAAGCCGCGCGCCTCGATGCCGGCGATGGCATCGATCGGCGCAGTTCGGTAGGGCTCGGTGAGCTGTGCAATCAGCGCCTTGAACCCCTGCGCGTCGCCGAACAACGTCGTCACATCGCGAAACATGATGCCGGGCTTGGGATGATCGGGAATGGTGCGGATCAACCGTTTGAGATCTGTCATCGGTTCGTCTCTCTCAATCCCAACTGCCGGCTTGCCGCATTTTCTTGACGGTACTGCGCTTCTTCTTGCCTTCGACCCGGCGTTCTTTCGAAGCCCGCGTCGGCTTCGTCTTGATGCGCTTCTTGGGCACGATGGTTGCAGCCTGGATCAATTCGACCAGCCGGTCGCGGGCATCTTTGCGATTGGCGTCCTGGGTGCGAAATCGCTCGGCCTGTATGATGAGCACGCCGTCTTTCGTAACGCGATGACCGGCAAGGCGCGTGAGCCGCGCCTTGATCGGATCGGAGAGCGAGGGTGACTGCCGGATGTCGAACCGCAACTCGACGGCCGTTGACACCTTGTTGACGTTCTGCCCGCCTGGACCGGACGAGCGCACAAAGCTTTCCGACACTTCGTCGTCGTCGATCGAAAGAGTGGCGGTGATTCGGATCATGATCGAACTATAGCGCAGGGGGTCGGCCAAGAATACTCGCCTGAGCGGTTTGCCCTGATGTGCTTCAGGCGACGTATCCGGATGCGAGCGCGGTTTCCAGCGTCAGCACGATGCCTGCAAGCGTATCGAAGCCCGACGAGTGACCGAGCGCTCGCAAGGTCGGCACCGAGCCCAGCAGGCCCGCGCGATCATTGGTAATGATAGCTGCAATCGCCGCGTGAACCACTGCCGCGCCGAGGCCGTCGGCTGCTGCCGCCAAATGCGCGCCGCTGATATCGACTGTGAGCAGCCCGATCTCGGGTTCGAGCGCGTGCCACATCGCCTCCCGCAGCGGAATGCCGTTCAGGGCGGACAGCGCGAGGAAAACGCCGCCGAGAAAATCATCACCCGAGGGCGTCAGTCCCGGACCGAGGCCAACCAGCAGAGTTGCCGATCGCACGAGATCATCGTCGGGCTTTCCGGCGGTCAGGGCGGTGGGTAACGCCTTCGCGAACTGCGCCAGCGTCGGCGCCGCTGCTTGCGCTGTCAGATCGAGGCGCGCCGATCCACCAAACACCAGACGGCTCAGTCCTTCGCTCGGACACAGCGGTGTTGCAACCTGCCGGACAACGGCAAGCCCCGTGCGCAATTCCGGCGCAGACATTTTCGGCCACGCTTGCGGCGACCAGATGAGCGCATCCGTCAGGCGAAGGATAAACTGCTCGCCGATCGATAAACACCCCGCAGCGATCGAACCTTTGGCTTCACGTGTGATGCCGAAACGCGGCCAATCCGGTGCTTCATCACTGGTGCGCAGCAAGATGTTGAGCGGCCCATCGCCGAGCGCCTCAGTGCCCACGCACAGATAGCCGCCGGGTGCGGACACATAGAAGCAGCGCTCGAACACGGCGGCGACCTCGATCTCACCTGCGTGCAAGATGATTTCTGCGGCGACCGCGCCCAGCCGGAGCAGATCGAAAGTGCCGGCCGGCGCGCCTGTCATGTCGCATCCGCGACGACATGCGTGCCGGTTTCACCCCTGAGTGCCGCTACGGCTTCGGAGAGCTGCGCAATAACTACGCGAGAACCGCCACCCTCCAGAAAGCGAATTGCCGCGTCGACCTTCGGCCCCATGCTCCCAGGCGGAAAATGCCCTTCGCTGTTGTACTTCTTGAGCTCGCTCAGCGTCACACGATCGAGCGCTTGCTGCTGCGGCGTGCCGAAATGCACGGCTACCTTCGGCACCGCCGTCAGCAGCATGATGGTGTCGATGCCCAGCACTTTGGCCATGTGCTGCGTCGTCAGATCCTTGTCGATTACCGCGTCGATGCCATGCCGCACGCCTTTGGGACCGCGCACCACCGGAATGCCGCCACCGCCACCCGCGATTACGATGGTGCCGCGCTTCGAGAGCACCTCGATCAGCGAGATGTCGCAGACATGCTTCGGGATCGGCGACGGCACGACATGGCGAAAACCGCGTGCGCCGTCCTGCTTCATGGTCCAGCCCAGTTCGCGGCCAACCGAACCCGCCTGCTCGGCATCGAAAAACGGGCCGACGAACTTCGTCGGGTTCTGGAATGCGGGGTCGGCGGGGTCGACTTCGACCTGCGTCAACAAGCACGCCACGTGACGTTGGCTATCGGCTTCCCGCAAAGCATTTTCGAGCGCCTGCATGAGCAGATAGGCGATGCCGCCCTGGCTGTGCGCCACGCATATATCGAGTGACATCGGAGGGATACGATCGCGCGTCAGCGCCTGCCGCATCAGTATTTTGCCGACCACCGGACCATTGCCGTGCGTGATGATCAGCTCGGTATCGAGCAACGCCAGCGGCAACAGCGCGTCAGCCGTCTGCTTGGCGATCGCCTTCTGCTCGAGCGACGAACCGGAGATGTTTTCGGGATGCGTTGCATTGCCGCCGATGGCGATGATCAGGCGTGGCGGGACGCTGCCGTGTGCGATTAACTGAACGCTCATTCCGTCAGGTCCTCGGTGAACCGTTTTCCACATAGCGCACGGCAATCCGCGCCGCTTCGGCATTCGACTGAGCGACGACCACACCACAGGCACGTAGCGCGTCCTGTTGTGCGCGGAGATGCTGGGGATCGCCTGCGGTGCCCGTCACCGACGTCACCACGAGCGGATGAGCCGCCGGCGCTCGCGCGAGGACGCGGGCGAGATGCCCGGCGGGGTCGGCATGCGCGCCAAACCCCAACACCATGTCGACCAGCACCACGCCCACATCGGGATCGCCGAGTGCTGCCAGCAGCGGTGCGTCGCGCACGGCGGGCTCGATCATCGGATGCGGCCTCCCCTGGGTATATTCGTCGTCACCGAGATCGATGATGGTGTGGCCGGGCGTGCCTGCGACGTAGGCGCGATGGCCGGGGATCGGCACGTTCGAGGCTGAGACCAGACCAGCCTTGCCCAGCACGACCTGCGCTTCCGAACACAGCGTTCCACCAGCGAACAAGCCGCGGATGTATTTGCCGGGAGCCGACCCTTCCACAGCCGTCGCGCGAACGGAATGACGATCAAGCGCCATATCGGCAGCCGCTTCGAGCGTATCGGCAAAGCGTGCATTGTGGGGCATCGTGTGTGCGGACCCGCCGATGAAGCACACCGTGTAGGGCTTTTTACCCGCGCCGATCCGTGCCAGGACCGCGCGTGCGACAGTATCTGCGGGCGGCTTTGAGATGATGACGATGTGGCGGGTTCGTGTGTCGGCCTCCAGCAGATCGATCGCCATCAACGTCGAGATACCGCCGACGCCGGCTTTGAGGTCACGTCCGCCGACGCCGATGGCATGGCTGATGCCGCCACCATGGTTGGCGATCAGGCAGCTGACCTCCTGAATGCCGGTGCCAGACGCTCCGACGATGCCGATATCGCCGGGTGGAACGACGTTGGCGAAGCCCAGCGGTGTTCCGTTGATGATGGCCGTGCCGCAGTCCGGCCCCATCATCAACACGCCCCGCTCACGCGCCAGCGTCTTGAGGACGACCTCGTCGGCGACTGTCACGTTGTCGGAAAACATGAGCACATTCAGGCCGCGCTGCAACGCTTTGCGCCCTTCTGCGGCGGCAAACGCGCCGGGCACCGAAATCAGCGCGAGCGTTGCTGCGGGATCGGCAGTGACGGCGGCACGCAACGTGCGCGGCGCCCACTGTGCGGCGGTGGCGGAACCGCCCTTAGGCGCATCCAAAAGCGCTCGCGCGGCAGCTTGCGCCGCCTCGACCGCCGCCTGCGATTTAGCGGAGATTGCCACCACCAGATCGCCCGGTGCCGCAGCGCGGCCGGCGTCTGCCAGTACACCCGCGTCCGCCATGATCCGCACGTTGGCCGGCGTCCCCATCATCATGCCGCACTCGATCACGCCGTCCATGGCGGCGATCGTGCGAGACATGCGCATCAGCGCGACCGAGTCGAGGTAGAGGCCACGGCGCACCTCGTTGACGACGATGACAGCGGCGGCGGCTTCAACAGGCATTCCAGCTCCGGTCGTTGTGACGTAAATCGGGCGCGGACGATGCGCGAAAACTCAGTTCTTGTCGCCGCGCATCAGCCGCGCCTTGTCGCGCTGCCAGTCGCGCTTGGCAGCGTCCGCGCGCCGGTCGTGCAGTTTCTTGCCCTTGGCCAGCCCCAGCTTGATTTTGGCGCGCCCCTTGGCGTTGAAATAGAGTTCCAGAGGGATCAGCGTCATGCCCTCGCGGTCAACCGCGATCTGCAGCTTGTGGATCTCCCGCGCCCGCAATAGTAGCGGACGCGGCCGGCGTGGCGTGTGCTGGAAAAACGGGCCCGCCATCTTGTATTCGGGGATATACGAGTTGATCAGCATCAGGCCCTTGGATTCGGGCGACGCATAGCTTTCTGCGATGTTGGCGTGACCCAGCCGCAGCGACTTGACCTCGGTGCCGGTCAGCGAGATGCCGGCTTCGAAGACTTGCTCGATGAAATACTCGTGCCGCGCCTTGCGATTTTCGGCGACGACCTGATGATCAGGGTCCTTGGCGGCCATCGACCGGCTTTCCTCGTTGACGCGACACGCGCGGATCGCAACTGCGACGCGCGGGCGAGCCGCCCTCATGGCGCGGCAAGTCTTTGCAGTCAATGTGCACCGGACGACCTTCGGACCGGATTGTGCCGCAATTATAAGTCTTGGCTGAAGATCTGTACGGGAGCAATAAGGGTTCGGACCATGGCGGTGCGGAGTACATTGGCAGTTGCATTGGCTATCGGCATTTCAGGGGCCGCAGCAGCCGCCCCGCCGGCGACCATGAAAGCCTGTTTTGCCGAACTCGAACGGGGATCGAACCCGGAAATCGTCTGTCAGTTCCCACTGCAACCGTCGCAGGCGGAGCGGGACGAACTGGAAAAGCAGACCAGCGGCTACCTCAAGCAAGTCGATTGCGTCGTTTCCATTCGCATCGAGCGCGCGCAGATTTCGGCCGCTATCGCATCCGCCGACCACATGTTCCAGGCACCGCCGCAGCCGGTCGCCTGCAAAGTAACCATGCCCGGAAAAAAAGCCGGTGATGCCATCGGCCCCGATCAGGTCATCCCGATAACCGGAACTTTCGCGCCGAAAGTGACAATTCGCGAGTGGGTGGCGACGCAAGCATCGCCCGGCCTCGCCAATGTACAGGGCGTCTCGCGCGTCATTTCGCTGCCCGTGGTCGCCTACCTCAACCGCGCCGGCTTCATCCGCGAGGGCATGCTCAAGACCGTCAATGCGTGGATGGTGCATCTGCGCGCGATCAAGGCCAAAGCCGGTTGATCCCAGCGAGCGCGCGGGGGTGGCCGTTTACTCGATTTCGGATCTCATCGGACACCGCTCGCAAAGCCGTGCACATGTGGTGCCGCGCACAGCAGATTCGAAACAGGTCCTGATCAACATGCCCGAGAAAGAAAGCGTCACGACGTGGCGCATCGCTTTGCTTGAGAAATATGGCATCGGTAGTGCCAATCCGAAGGCGCGGCGTGCGCTGGCAATGGCCTTCACGCTCAGGAATTCAATTCGCTTCAAGCGGCCGATGAGGTTCGGGATCGACCGCGATGGTGAATGGTCTCTGTGGCAACCGGGCGCGGCAATCTACAGCCCGACGTTTTTCGATATGCCGCTCGAAGCGATCGAGGCGCAGGTCAGCGATCATTGGCTGTGGGCTCGCGGGCTTGATGCCGGCGGCGTGGTGATCGATGTGGGCGCGGGCGTCGGCGACGAGGCGATCGTGCTATCACGTCTGGTCGGCCCTACGGGACGCGTGCTCGCGATCGAGGCGCATCCGCGCACGTTCAGGTGTCTGGAAAAGACCGTGCGGCATTCCAAGCTCGCCATCGTCACGCCATTGCAATTGGCGATTGCCGAAGCCGAAGGCGAACTCAGCATCTCCGACGGCGACAACCATCTCGCCAACACCGTCGTCGCGAACGGTAACGTCAAGGTTCGCGCGCGGCCGCTGGATGCCATCGTGGCCGAGCAGGGTATCGACCGCATCGACCTGATCAAAATCAACATCGAAGGCGCCGAAACCGCTGCGCTGCAGGGCATGCCGAGGGCGCTCGCAATGGCACGGCAAGTGGTCGTGTCGTGCCACGATTTCCTTGCCGACGAGGGCGGAGACGCCTCGACGCGCACCTATGAAACGGTCATCGCACAGCTTCGCGCGGCGGGCTTCGAACTGCAGCTCCGCCCCGGCGATCCCCGCCCCTGGGTACGTTATTACGTTTACGCGACCCGCGCGTGAGGCCCGTTCCGCTTGCGTCATCGCGGCAACGCGAACCGTCACACCTGCTGAGCCATTGCCCTCACTTGCACCTTCGCCGCAGCCACCGTAAGCGTTGCTTAGAACTCGTTTCGGAGCGAATGACTCATGGCTCACTATCTCAAGCGCGGCGCAACGGCCGGGGATCTCAAGGCTGCTGACACCAAAGTCCGCGCCACCGTCGAAGGCATCCTGGCGGATATAGAAGCACGCGGTGACGCCGCCATCGCCGAACTTTCAGAGAAGTTCGACGGCTGGACGCGCAGCGACTACCGCCTGAGCGCCACCGAAATCGACGCCTGCCTCAGCCAGCTCACCAAGCGCGACCTCGACGACATCCGCTTCGCGCAGACGCAGGTGCGCAACTTCGCGCAGAAGCAGCGTGAGGCGCTGAAAGACATCGAAGTCGAAACGCTGCCAGGCATCGTGCTCGGGCATAAGAACGTGCCGGTCAACTCGGTCGGCTGCTACGTGCCCGGCGGCAAGTATCCGCTGCTGGCATCCGCCCACATGTCGGTCATCACAGCGAAAGTCGCCGGCGTGCCGCGCGTGATCACGTGCGCGCCACCGTTCAAGGGCAAGCCCGCGCCGGCCATCGTCGCGGCTCAGCATCTGGCCGGTGCCGACGAAATCTATTGCCTCGGCGGCATTCAAGCCGTCGGCGCGATGGCGCTTGGCACCGCATCCATCAAACCCGTCGACATGCTGGTTGGTCCCGGCAATGCGTTCGTCGCCGAAGCCAAGCGGCAGTTGTATGGCCGCGTTGGAATAGATCTGTTCGCCGGCCCCACGGAAACCCTCGTCATCGCCGACGACAGCGTGGACGCAGAGCTGTGCGCGACCGATCTGCTGGGGCAAGCCGAGCATGGTCCCGACAGCCCCGCGATTTTGCTGACCAACTCGGAAAAGCTCGGGCGGGAAACCATCGCGATGGTCGAGCACCTGCTGACCATCCTGCCGACCGCCGAAATCGCGCGGCAGTCGTGGCGCGACCACGGGCAAGTCATCATCTGCGACAGCTACGAAGAGATGGTCATCGAGGCAGATCGCATCGCGTCCGAACACGTGCAGGTGATGACCCGCGACCCCGATTTCTTCCTCGCGAAGATGACGAACTACGGCGCGTTGTTTCTCGGCCCCCGTACCAACGTGTCGTTCGGCGACAAGGTCATCGGCACCAACCACACGCTGCCGACGGGTAAAGCCGCGCGATATACCGGGGGGCTTTGGGTCGGCAAATTCCTCAAGACATGCACCTACCAGCGCGTGTTGACGGACGAAGCCTCAGCCATGATCGGCGAATATTGTTCGCGCCTGTGCATGCTCGAAGGTTTCGTCGGCCACGCCGAACAAGCCAACGTACGTGTGCGCCGCTATGGCGGCCGCAACGTGCCCTACGGCAAGGCCGCAGAGTAAAGTGGATAAGGGCTTTGCCCTCAAACTCCCACCAAAGGGCTCGCCCTTTGGAAACCCGCTTGCAGGCAGGACAGTCCATGAGGCTCCCAAAGACACCGTCGTTCCGGCTTGAGGGGAGGCGCGCGCTCGTGACCGGCGGCAGCAAGGGGCTTGGCCTTGCGGCGGCGGCGGCGCTGGCCGATGTGGGTGCTGATGTCACAATATGTGCGCGGTCGGCCAAGGAGCTCGACGCGGCCGTGTCGGCGATCAAAGACGCCGGCGGTTCGGCCTCAGCGCTGATGCTCGACGTCAACGATGTCACAGCCGTGCAGACCGCGATCGCCGCGGCAGAGCCGTTTCACGTGCTCGTCAACAACGCCGGCACCAACCGACCCCGCACATTCCTCGAGGTCAGCATCGACGACTACGATGCGATCATGGGCCTGAACGTGAGAGCGGCGTTCTTTGTCGCGCAGGCCGTGGCCGCTCGCATGGCCGCCACCAAGACCGCCGGCTCGATCATTCACATGTCGTCGCAGATGGGGCACGTCGGCGGCGCGAACCGCACCGTCTATTGCGCGTCCAAAGCTGCCATCGAAGGCCTGACGAAAGCCATGGCGATCGATCTCGCGCCACACCAGATCCGGGTCAATACGATCGGCCCGACGTTCATCGAAACGCCGCTGACCAAGCCGTTTTTCGAGAACGCAGCGTTCAAGACGTCGGTGCTGCAGAAGATCAAGCTCGGCCGACTGGGGCAGGTCGAAGACATCATGGGCGCAGTTGTTTTTCTCGCGTCCGACGCCTCTGCACTGATGACGGGAACGTCGATGATCATAGACGGCGGCTGGACGGCTGATTGAATATCTGCTGCATGGTTGCGGACGAAAAAAGGCGGCTCTCGTGAGCCGCCTTTTTCATTTCCCGATTTTCTGATCGAAGAACTCTTACTATCGTCATGGCCGCGAAGGCGGCCATCTACGACAAGCTTCAACAAGCTCGGTTTGCAGAAATGCCCGGGATGAAAACGCTCAATCTATTCATCACGTGCCTGCTATTCGTTGTCGTGGATGGCCGCCTTCGCGGCCATGACGATAATTGGGTTTATCGACCAGAATTTCTAATTGGCCGTGGTCACATTTTCGCAGTCTTGGCCACCCGCGCCTTGTCGAGCGCTGCCAGGATTTTCGGCGGTGACATCGGCAGTTCGGCGAAGCGGACACCCGTCGCCATGCTCACCGCGTTCGAGATCGCAGCCAATGGCGGGATGATGCAGGTTTCGCCCACGCCGCGCACGCCGTAGGGATGCGCGGGGTTCGGCACCTCGATGATGATCGTGTCGAGCATCGGGAGGTCGGACGCGACGGGAATGCGATAATCGAGGAAGCCCGCGTTCTGCAACTTGCCGTCGGCGCCGTAGATGTATTCCTCGTTCAGCGCCCAGCCGATACCCTGGGCGACACCGCCTTGGTATTGACCTTCGACGTAGCTCGGATGGATGGCGCGGCCGGCATCTTGGATCGCGGTGTAGCGCACGATCGACGCCTTGCCGGTGTCCGGATCGATTTCCACGTCTGCAATGTGGCAGGCGAAGCTCGGTGCCGCACCATGCGCGTTGAGGCGGCTGTAACCGACGATGGGGCCGCCGGTCTTGCCCGCGATCTTGGCGATGTCGACCAACGTCATGGGCTTGTGTTTACCGGCGTTCGAACCGGCGGGGCGAACCGAGCCCGAAGGCGCGTCCCACTCGACGGCTTCTTCCGGCAATTCCCACAGCTTGGCCGCGCGCTTGACGGCTTCCTTCTTGATGTCGCGTGCGGCTTCGACCGTCGCCATGCCGCTCGAGAACGTCGACCGCGAACCACCCGTCAGGAAGTTGTAGCCGAGCTGATTGGTATCGCCGATTTGCACGCGGATTTTTTCGAGAGGCACCTTCAGTTCTTCCGACGCCATCATGCACAGCGACGCCCTGAGACCGCCGATGTCCGGCGTGCCGGCCGTCAAGCCGAGCGTACCATCCTCGTTCAGCACCAACGACACCGTTGTTTCGCCACCGATGTTGAACCAGAAGCCGGCGGCAATGCCGCGCCCCTGGTTTTTGCCGAGCGGGGTGCGCCAGTGTGCGCTGGCTTTTGCGGCTTCCAAGGCTTCCGCCATGCCGACGGGACCGAACTTCGGACCGTAGGCGGCCTTCGTGCCTTGCTTGGCGACATTCTTCAGACGGAAGTCGATGGGGTCCATGCCGAGCTTGTTGGCGAGTTCGTCGACGACGGACTCGACTGCATACTCGGAGATAGGTGCACCCGGCGCGCGATAGGCCGCGACCTTTGGCCGGTTCGAGACCACGTCGAAGCCGGTGACCTTGACGTTGGCCAAGTCGTACGGTGCGAACGCGCACATACAGCCGGGGCCAACAGGGGAACCCGGCAACGCGCCAGCCTGATACTTGAGCAGCGCCTCGCCCGCGACGATGCGGCCGTCTTTGGTCGCGCCCATCTTGATGGTCATGCTGGAGCCGGATGTCGGGCCGGTTGCGCGGATCACGTCCTCGCGGCTCATCACCATTTTGACCGGGCGACGTGCCTTCTGCGACAGCAGCAGCGCCAGCGGTTCGAGGTAGACGACGGTCTTGCCGCCGAAACCACCGCCGATTTCAGCCGCTGTCACCTTGATCTTGTTGATGTCCCAGCCGAGCAGCTTGGCGCACAGCATGCGCACGATCCAATGGCCCTGGGTGGAGACGAACAGCTCTGCCTGTCCGTCTTCCGACACGGTCGCGATGCACGCGTGGGGCTCAATGTAGCCCTGATGAACCGGCGCGGTCTTGAACGAGCGCTCGATGATGACGTCGGCTTCGGCGAAGCCCTTGTCGACG
>JANLYD010000244.1:0-4741 GCA_031365465.1 Hyphomicrobiaceae bacterium | reverse complement strand
CTGGATCGCCGTGTTGATCGAGGGATCGCACAGCGTGTCGGCGACGGTCGATTCCGTGATGCCGGCAATGGCGATGATGTCGCCGGCGAAGGCTTCGTCGATGGCGGTGCGCTCAAGGCCGCGGAAGGCGAGCACCTTGGTCACGCGCTGCGTCTCGATCAGCGAGCCGTCGCGGCGCAGCGCCTTGATGGTCTGGCCGGGCTTGACGCTGCCGGACCAGATGCGGCCGGTGAGAATGCGGCCGAGATAGGGGTCGGCTTCCAGCGTCGTCGCCAGCATCTGGAAGGCGCCCTCGTGCGCCACTGGCGGCGGCACGTGCTTGTAGACGAGTTCGAACAAGGGGGTCAGATCGCCCTTGGGGCCGGCCGGATCGGTCGACATCCAGCCATCGCGGCCGGAGCCATACAAGGTTGGGAAATCCAGCTGCTCGGGCGTGGCGTCAAGGCCGTCGAACAGATCGAAGATCTCGTTCAGCACGGCGTCGTGGCGCTCGTCGGGACGGTCGATCTTGTTGATCACCACGATCGGGCGCAGGCCGAGCTTCAAGGCTTTCGAGAGCACGAACTTGGTCTGCGGCAGCGGGCCTTCCGAGGCGTCGCACAGCAGCACTACGCCGTCGACCATGTTTAAAATGCGCTCGACCTCGCCGCCGAAGTCGGCGTGGCCCGGCGTGTCGACGATGTTGATGCGGGTCTCATTCCACAGGATGGACGTGCACTTGGCCAGAATGGTGATGCCGCGCTCGCGCTCCAGGTCGTTGGTATCCATCGCCTGGCTGGCGACCTTCTGGTTCTCGCGGAAGGCACCGGACTGCTTCAACAGTGCATCGACGAGAGTGGTTTTGCCGTGGTCGACGTGGGCAATAATCGCAATGTTACGCATGTTCATGAGATGTTCGTTTCCTGATGCGAACGCGCTGTACCACGCGGCGCCATGATGGCGAGCATGCGGGTTTCAGCGGGAAAAACCTGATTGGCGCGGTGGGTAGCACAGAAGACTTGAACCCGCTAGCGCTGGCATTGCCGCTGTTCCGGGCCGCTGATCCGGGCCGCTGTTCCGATGCCGCGAATGCCGCACGGTTCTTGCGAGGCGGTCTCCAGTCATCAACCGCCGTACCAAATCGAAACAGTCCCGCACTGCATTGGCCGGCTCTGCATTGGAGAGTTCCGCATGTTCGATCGCAGCACGACGCACACAGTCGAACAAGGCACGCTGTCCGTCATCGTCAAACTGGCCGGCGGCGACGAGTTGCGCGGTAAACTGACGGTGCCCAAGGGCCGGAGCCTGATCGAGGTGCTGAATAGTCCGCTTGCGTTCATTGAAGTCGAGCCGTTTGGCGGCGACAAGACACTGATCGCGAAGTCGAGCCTGGTCACTGTTCAATCGCTCGATGTTCCGGAAGCGGCCAACCTGAACCATCGCGCCCGCGAGTTCGATGGCTTCGATCCTCACACAGTGTTGGGCGTGCCGCCCAAAGCCAGCTGGGACGAGGTTCGCCGCGCCTATATCGGCTTGGCCAAGGAATACCATCCGGACCGCTACAGCAACACCGACCTGCCCGCCGAGGTACTGGCCTATCTGGCCGCCATGGCACGGCGCGTCAACGCAGCCTACGCCGCGCTTGAGCCCGCTTACGCCATCAAAAAAGAGCTGGCGTCGCTACGTCAGGCGCCGGTTTACGAATCTCCAGGGATGCGCGGTTAACCACGCCAACCGGTTGTGAGCGATGGACGGGCCATGGCAACATCGGATTAAGACAAGCGTTCTACGTTGCCTCAGACGTCATCGAACCCGAGGCACGCCCCATGGCTGCAAATAGCGATATGAACGCCTGGCGCCGCCAGAACAGCGAGCCAACCGCGATCGAAGTGACACTGACCGATGGCACGGTCATAAAGGGCACGGTTCTCGTACAACGCGACAAGCATCTGCGCGATATTTTCAACGCTCCCGAGCAGTTCCTCGAACTTGAAACGCTGCACGCGGGGCTATACACGATCGCCAAATCGGCCATCAAACTGGTGCGGCCGGGAACCGTACCCGAGGCCGATCAGCTGGCGGAACGCTTAGCCGCAATCGAAAAGAGCGATTCATTCGCGGTTCTGGGCTTGCCGCAAACCGCCGATGTTGCTGCCGTGCGCGCGGCCTACGTCGCACTTGCCCACCAATATCATCCCGACCGCTACGTGACGGCGGAATTGCCAACCGAAGTGATCGCCTATTTGAACATCATGATCCGGCGGATCAACGCGGCGAACACTGAACTGCGCGAGCTTCTGGACTTCGAAAAAGCGCAGGAAGCTGCGGCGGCCTGATCGCGGATCTTTGTTGTATGACATTCAGCCATTGCGGGTCGATCCCGCCTCGTCCTTGGCACGGCCCTCGTCGTACAGGCGGCGGTGGAACGCGTCGATCGCGGGATCGCCCAGCGGCGACGCCTTGTGACGGGCGAGTTCGCGGTCTTGCTGCTTGCGGGCAGCACCCTTCGATCCCGTGACCTTGTTTCGCCGGGCACCCGACATCAAGAGCGGGTGATCGGGTTCTTCGAGGTCCAGTTCCTCGAGGAACTGTTCGCGCAGCGCGTAGAACGACTGCAGCATGGCGTCCCGAGCCAGCTTGCGATCGCCGGGCGTGCCTTGCCACGATTTTGGATCGAGCGATTGCAGAACGCGGCGCATGTCGTGCAGTGGCGCGTAAGGGTACAGCCCGATCATGTCGCGCGTTTCCCCGACGTTGCGATAGACGATGCGCATGTTGTCGATCGTCTCGGACAGGCGCGTGAACGCCACCATGTAGTCGTCGTGGCTGGGCGCGGGTTTATGCATGAACGTCAGCAGTGCCGACTTGGCCACGATGATGTCGTGCCATTCGGCCTTCAGCGACTCGATGAACGATTGCCGCTTCTGGAACACGTTGGTGATGTAGGCGACGCCGCCGGTTGCGATCAGCAGGCTCATGTCGCGCAGGAATTCGTAGATATCCTTTAGGATCTTTTCGATGCCGGTGCCCGCCAGCAAGGTCATGTGTTCCGCGATCTTGGAGAAAAACGAGACCGCCAGCACCAGGGAGAGGATAATGTACACGCGACGTAAAGTGCGTTTCAGCGTTGAACGGCGCATGCTTCCCCCGCTATCCACTTCAGATGCAAGCTACCCCGGCAATTGTGGCATGGGTAGAGCATGTCCTCTCTGTGCGCCGGTGGACGTTTGTCTGTGCATGACGCACGGCGGACCATGGATTTGCCCGAATTGGGACGCGTTATCCGCCGCACATTGAGCCAGGGGACAACGGCATGGCCCGTATCGCATCAGCAACGTTGACATCGTTTGTCGTGCTCGCAAGCTTTGCCGCCCTGGAAAGCGGGGCGGCGCAAACGGCACGGCGCGACAGCATCGCCGATATTTTGCGCGAAGCGACCGGCATGTCGCCGGCGCAGGCGCAGGGTACGCCCCAAACCGGCGCGGCGCCGCGCGCAGCGGCCGCACCTGCTCCGGAAAAAGATCCCCGCGAGGGCGATGCCGCCTACGAACAGGCCCAGCGCCTCATGAAGGCGGTCGATGCGGTGCTGCAGGATACGGCGAAAAGCCGGGGCGAGGCGAAGAAGCTGCCGTCTAAGGACGAGTTCGTGCTGCCACCGCTGTGGACCGAAACCCGCGAAGACCGCGAGAAGAAGATCAACGATCTGTTGGACGCAGCACTTGGTGTCGTCACCGACGTGCCGGTGGTCGACGTGCAGAAGAAGATCGAGGGCCTGAAGAAGAACATTCGCGATCTCGACGACCGCATCGTCAAGCTGCGCGAGAAGCAATTGATCGCGCCGAAGGACGGCATGTTGCCCGGCGTGCTCAGCGATACGGTGGATAGTCTCGGCAAGGATATCGACGACACCAAGAAAAAGATCGAACTGAACCGCGGTGAGATCACGGCGGCGAAGACCGAGGTTGCCGGTGCGCTCGCCAAATCCGGCGTGCAGCTCGGACCGGAACAAATCGATCTGTTGATCGACGGCGTGCTAGCCGGCGATTTGATCAAGCTGGTCGCCGTGTTCAACTCGACCAAGGTGATCGACGGGCAGCTCGCCAAGCTGATGGCGCAGTCGGGCGAGAATGTCGGCGCGGCACGGAAGTATTTCGCCATGCACGCGGCGCTGTTCGCCATGCTGGTGCATGCGCAGGATATGCTGGTCGGCAAGATCGACAGTCAATACATGCCGAAGCTCGAGGCGATCACCAAGGATGTCGCCGCCGCGCGGGCGAAAACCGCCGACCTGCTGCGCGCGGAAAACCGGCCCGACCAGAAGCGCGTACTCGAAGCCAACCGCGACGCGCAGAAGTTGGCCGACGAGGCGGCCAAAGGCTATCGCAAATATTTGATGCAGCAACGCGATCAGATCGCGAAAGCCCGCGCGCGCGCGACGCACGACCTGCGCATCGCCGACAACACGTTCGAGACCGTGGAGGCCAGCTTCCAGCTGCGCAATCTGATGAAGGATTCCACGCAATCGTTCGAGGCGATCCAGAAACTGGAAGCGCCGACCTTCGAACAGATCTTCAAGAACGAGGAATTGCGCCGCGAGTTCGAAAGCCTGACCCGCAAGCTGGATGTGCCGAGTTCGTGAGGGTTTGGGGCAGTGGTGCGTGCAGCATCAGCAAGCTCAAAATTTTCGATGCTGTACCCACAACCCCCGATTGCGGAGGAGAGGTGACGTGGCTGTCACACAAGGTCGCGCCGCGCCCCCATC
>JANLYD010000056.1:0-2195 GCA_031365465.1 Hyphomicrobiaceae bacterium | reverse complement strand
CCGAAGAACGCGGTGTGCGCATCGAGACGACGACGTTCAAGCAGGCCGGCGCTTACGAGAGCTACATCAAACTGACGGTACAATCGGACAAATACGACCGCGCCGTCGGCGGCACGGTGTTTGCCGATGGCCGTCCGCGCTTCATCCAGGTGCGCGACATCAACATGGAGTTCGAGCTGACGCCGCACATGCTGTTCGTGCGCAACGCCGACAAGCCAGGTTTTATCGGCCGGTTCGGTGCCGTCATGGGCGAGGCAGGCGTCAATATCGCGACGCTCAATCTCGGGCGCGACAAACCGGGCGGTGATGCGATCTGTCTCGTTGCTGTGGACGAGCCGATCTCGGATGCTGTGTTGGCCGAAGTGAAAGCGTTGCCGCAAGTCATCAGGGCCAATCGCCTGAAGTTTTGACCGAGCGATGACGGCAATTTTTCTCGGGCGGGATCAGCTAGATTCCGCCCGATTGCGTTGTAGTTACTTGATCAGCGCGAGCTTGAGGGTTGGAGCGGATTTCGCGGCAATTACGGTCGATGCGACGCTGGCTTGGCAGGTGGCGCAGTCGAGCGGGAAGCGCTGCTGGAAGGCACCGGCGACGCCGATGGCGAGGCTGAGGCCCATGGTCGAGGCGACGACGAGATTGGCGAAGACCTGCACGGCATGCTGGACGGCGAGGATCATGTGGCAACCCTTACACAAAACGAGGAGGACAACCGGTCCGGCGCTTTGGAAACAAGGAGATCCAAGAGAGCGCCGATGACGTTCACGTTACAGCAAGCTTGGTTAAATCCGCGTTAAGGTTGACAAGGTGTGAACGCGAATTGCGAGTTTAATTCAGTATTCGTAAAGCAATGCCGTCAGGGAGTTTCACTGCGTGACCGACAAACCCGCCAACGACGACGAGCAGAACCGACTGAGCGCGCGGGCGGCGAGATATGTCCGCGTCGGCGGCAACATAGGCACAATCGCGGCGAAAGTTGCGGGGCAGCGCCTGTTCGGGATGGAGCGCAATAACACGCAGATGGCGGGCGAACTCGCGGCAGCGCTTGGCGGCCTCAAAGGTCCGATCATGAAAGTGGCGCAGCTGCTGTCGACCATTCCAGAGGCGCTGCCGAAAGAATACGCGGCGGAGCTGTCGCAGTTGCAATCGCAGGCACCGCCCATGGGGCCGGCTTTCGTACGGCGACGGATGATCGCCGAACTCGGGCCGGATTGGCAGAAGCGCTATCAGATGTTTGCGCCAGACGCGGCAGCATCGGCGTCGCTGGGTCAGGTGCATCGGGCGACGTCGCTGGACGGGCGCGCGCTGGCAGTGAAGCTGCAGTACCCAGACATGCAGTCGGCGGTGGAGGCCGATCTCAATCAGCTGAAGCTGGTGTTTGCGCTGCACGCACGCATGGACCGCGCCATCGACACAGCAGGTATCATGAACGAGATCTCCGCGCGTCTACGCGAGGAACTCGACTACGTGCTGGAAGCCGCGCACATGGCACTGTACGGCCAGATCTTGAAGGACGAGCCGCGCATCCGTATTCCGGAGGTGCTTCCGGAGCTATCGACGAAACGATTGCTGACGATGACGTGGATGGAGGGCAAGCCGGTGCTGTCCTACAAGGACGCGTCGCAAGAAACACGCAATATCATTGCTCTTTCGATGTTCCAGGCGTGGTGGTTTCCGTTTGCGCATTACGGCGTCATTCACGGTGATCCGCACCTCGGCAATTATTCGGTGATCGAACGTGACGGTACGCCGGCAGGATTGAACCTGCTCGACTTCGGTTGCATCAGGACGTTCCCGGTGAAGTTCGTCGGCGGTGTCGTCGATCTTTATCGCGGGCTACTGGAGAATGATCGTGCGCGCGTCGTGCATGCCTACGAGACGTGGGGCTTTGAGAAGCTGAGCAACGACCTGATCGATGTCATGAACGTGTGGGCGAAGTTCATCTATGGCCCGCTGCTCGATAATCGCGAACGGCGGATCGCGGAAGATGTGCCTCCGGGCGAATATGGCCGCCGCGAGATGGCGCAGGTGCACAAAGCGCTGAAGGAAAAGGGGCCGGTGAAAGTGCCGCGCGAGTTCGTGTTTATGGATCGCGCGGCGATCGGGCTGGGCGGTGTGTTCCTGCATCTCGGCGCGCGGGCGAACTGGTATCGCCTGTTCAACGAAACCATTGAGGGATTCGATCTCGAGACCGTTGC
>JANLYD010000028.1:0-3151 GCA_031365465.1 Hyphomicrobiaceae bacterium | reverse complement strand
CACCTTCAAAAGCACAGCCGTACACATGAAGACCGACAAAACCGCAGAGGTCGACGGCGAGTTGTCGATTAATGGCATATCCAAGCCCGTGGTTCTCGACGTCATCTGGAATTTCACGGGCGAGCACCCCTTGCAATCGATCAATCCGGTCTACGCTGGCGCTTTCGCGTCCGGATTTTCAGCGACCACTCAGATACGCCGCAGCGACTGGGGCATCACGCGGACCATTCCTTACGTGTCGGACGAATTGCGCATAACAATAGAAACCGAAATGCTGCGTACGGCCGAGACGTCGCCCGCGACGGCAGGCCCGCCGCCGGCAGATGCCACAGATGGGTCTGACGCGGCGGGTGACAAATCAGGGACTGGAAGCGATAGCGGCCCGGCGGCAGATCCCGACACAAGTAAATAACCATTGCGGCGGCAAGCCCGCGTGTGGCCCGGCACCACCGATACCAGCATTTGACGGCTGCTTGTTTCAGTCTATAACGCGCCGCTAACGTGATATTCTGGAATTAAAAAGACGGCCGGAGCATCCCAAACGGCGTCACGTATGGAGAGCAGTATGCCTCAACAATGGAGCCCAGACAGCTGGCGCAGCAAGCCTATCGTTCAGGTGCCGGATTATCCTGACACCAAGGCTCTGCAGGAGGTTGAAGCCAAACTCGCGACCTACCCGCCGCTCGTCTTTGCCGGCGAAGCGCGCGCGCTCAAAAAGCAGCTCGCCGACGTGGCGGCCGGCCACGGCTTCCTGCTGCAGGGCGGCGATTGCGCTGAAAGCTTCCTCGAACATCGCGCCGACAACATCCGCGACTTCTTCCGCGTCTTCCTGCAAATGGCGATCGTGCTGACGTATGCTGGCGGTTCGCCCGTGGTCAAACTCGGCCGCATAGCCGGACAGTTCGCAAAACCGCGTTCCTCGCCGATGGAAAAGAAAGGCAATGTCGAGTTGCCGAGCTATCGCGGCGACATCATCAACGGCCCGGAGTTCACAAGCGCCTCGCGCATTCCCGACCCGAACCGGCAGATCGAGGCCTACCGGCAGTCGGCCGCGACGCTCAATCTCATCCGCGCCTTCGCGACCGGCGGCTATGCCGACCTCGAACGCGTGCACCAGTGGAACATGGGCTTCGTCAACGACAGCCCTCAGGGCCATCGCTATCAGGCCGTCGCCGACCGCATCGCGGAAACCTTAGGCTTCATGCGCGCCGTTGGCATTACCAGCGAGAACACCCCGCAACTGCGCACGACGAGTTTCTACACCAGTCACGAGGCGTTACTGCTCGGCTTCGAACAGGCCCTGACGCGACGCGATTCTACCAGCGGCGACTGGTACGCCACGTCGGGCCACATGTTGTGGATCGGCGACCGCACGCGTCAGCCCGAAAACGCTCACGTCGAATTTTTCCGCGGCATCAAAAACCCGATCGGCTTGAAGTGCGGTCCGTCGCTCGAGCCCGACGGCCTCTTGCGCTTGATCGACATCCTCGATCCCAAGAACGAACCGGGACGCCTGACGCTCATCTGCCGCTTTGGCTACGACAAGGCCGACAAGGCATTGCCCAAGCTCATCCGCGCCGTGCAGAAGGCCGGCCGCTCGGTTGTGTGGTCGTGCGATCCAATGCATGGCAACACCATTTCGGCGGCCAACAACTACAAGACCCGGCCGTTTGAGCGCATCTTGAAAGAAGTCGAAGTGTTCTTCGATGTGCATCGCGCCGAAGGCACGCACGCGGGCGGCATTCACGTCGAGATGACCGGCCAGAACGTCACCGAATGCACGGGCGGCGCCACGGCCATCACCGAGACCGAGCTGTCCGATCGCTATCACACCCACTGCGATCCGCGCCTCAACGCCGACCAGGCGCTGGAACTCGCATTCCTTGTCGCCGAGCGCATGAAGCTGGAGCGCGAAAGCCGCACCGTAACTGTCCCCGAAGCTGCAGCGGAGTGAAAGTGATGTCAGACCGGTTTGTCCCAGCGCACCAGCGCTTAGCAGGTCGTTTCGCAATGCTAATCGCTGCGCTTGCGATGGCGGCTGCCCCAACACCACCCGCCTTCGCCCAAGACGCGCTCGATGGTATCGACATGACGTCGGAGGCCTTCACCAAAGCCGAGATGACACGCGCCGAAATCGAAAGCGCGCTGGCTGCATTGGCGCCCGAAGCCACACTCGACCTCACTGGCAAGAGCCTCAACGGGCTCGATCTGGCGGGGCTTGATCTGCATCGCGCGGTGCTCAATCAAACGCGGCTCAACAAGACCAAGCTCGCGGGGGCTAACCTGTCTGGTGTGGCCCTGCACCAAGTCTGGGCCATCGAGGCCGATTTGACAGGCGCCAATCTGACTGGCGCGGACTTGACCGGCTCGATCTTCATGCGCGCCAAATTTGACGGGGCCGATTTTTCCAAGGCCATTGCCAAGGCCAACTTTACGAGCGCCAGCATGGTCAAAGCGAAATTTGATGGCGCCAATGTTTCGCCTGGCAAAAAGAACGAGCGCTCAATGGTGAAACTCGGCTTTGAACGCGCCAATTTGGACGGCGCCTCGTTCAAGGGCGCCAACATGCATCGCACCTATCTAGAGTTTGCAGCCCTCACCAACGCCTCGCTGGTCGACGCTATCATGACCGATGCCGACCTCTCTGGCGCGGATGTCACCGGCTCGGATGTCACAGGTGCCGATATGGCTGGCACCGACGTCAACTCCGCCAAGATCGCCGGCTTGGTCAACACCGATAAGGCCAAGAACTTCGACAAGTTGTTCAATTTGGACCGGGCGGCGAAGAACTGAGGACGTGACACAGCCGCCGCCACCAGCTTTTATGGCCTCGGTGACGCTGGTCAGACAGACCTGACTTCTGGGTAAGAATTATTTTGATGGAATGGTGGGTGCAATTTATTGAAGCGGTCAGCCGGATTGGTCTGCTGGCCGGCGGATCCATTGGCCTATATTTGGCGTGGATGAGAGTTGTGGCAACGAACCGTCAGGCAGAGGCTCAAATTCGGCAGGCAGATGCAGCAACCAAGCAAGCCGAGATTGGCAGACGCAAACTAGCAACTGACGTCTTTCAGCAAGCGGTTGAGCAACTTGGAAACGAGAAAATAGAAATCCGCCTCTTCGCCATTTATAGTTTGCGGCATATTATAGA
>JANLYD010000480.1:0-17032 GCA_031365465.1 Hyphomicrobiaceae bacterium | reverse complement strand
CAACTGGTTGCTGCCGGGTCCGCGACTGTTCATCGCCGGCCGCGCCATCGGTCCAACAGGCGGCCACAGCGACGGACGCCGCCGCACCGATCAGGGCGCGCGGTGCCACTGCTGCAACGCATTGTCGTTCTCGATGGGCATTGCCGATGGCGTTTCCGAAGTCCGCCGCGCCGTTCGCGAGGAAATGCGCCAGGGCTGCGACCAGGTGAAGATCATGATGTCCGGTGGCGTCGCCTCACCTTACGACCCGCTCGACAGTCTGCAATTCTCGGTCGAGGAAGTGGCTGCCGCCGTCGAAGAAGCGCACGCCTTCGGCCGTTATGTCTGCGCCCATGCCTATACGCCGGAAGCCATCACTCGTGCCGCGCATGCCGGCGTGCGCACCATCGAGCACGGCAACCTGGTCGACGATGCTTCGGCCAAATTGATGGCGGAAAAGGGCATGTTCCTGGTCGCCAATCTGGTTACGTACTACGAGATGAAAAAGCGCGCCGCCGAGTACGGCATGAACTCCGACATGCTCATCAAGAACGACATGGTGATCGACGGCGCTTTGAAGTCGCTCGAGATTTGCAAGCGTCACGGCGTTCCCGTCGCCTACGGCACCGACTTGCTGGGCCAGTTGCAGATCGCCCAATCCGAGGAGTTCACCATCCGCGCCAGAGTTCTGTCGCCGATCGAGATCATCCGCTCGGCCACCACCATCGGCGCGCAAGTCGTTCGCATGGAGGGAAAGATCGGCTGCCTCAAGCCGGGTGCCTTCGCCGATCTGCTCGTCGTCGATGGCAACCCGCTCAAAAATCTCAAGCTGTTCCAGGAGGAAGGCAAGCACTTGTCTGCGATCATGAAAGGCGGCCGCTTCCACAAAAACCGGCTACATTGACGACTGAGGCAAGGACCTGCTCAGCAATGGCCGCCAGATTGCACGGGAAGGCCCAGGACGCGCGTTGCCACCCACTCGAAGGGGAGGGTAGCCAATCGGTTGGTTAATCAGTGCACGGCGCACATGGACGCCATAGCGGCGATTAAGCAGTATCGCCCACAAAAGACGCTCACGTGCATGGCAACGCCATCGGCTAGGCGTGCCGCGAAGCCGCCAGCTGCGTCAGCAGTTCGTTGTTGGCCGGCAGGATCGTAATCGATGCCTTGCCGTCTAGCACGCGCTCGACTTCCAGCACGTCGAATACCGCGTTCGCAATCTCTGGGTCCGCGTTGATGCGGCTCAAGGCTTCGCCGACGATTTTCGGCCGCATGGCATTCGCCTTGGCGAACTCGATCGCCGCTTCCCGCTCGGCTGTCGACGTGATGATCGAGACTTGGTTGGCGCCATCCTGCTTGATCGCGCTGGTCACCTGGCGCAAGCGGTTCACGACCTTACTCTCGATCTGTTTGATCATCCCCGCATCGCGGAAATGCACCTTGCGGATATACACCGAGCCCAGGCTGTAACCCCATTCGCGCGACTTGGGCGACACCTCCGCACGCACGGCCTGGCTCATCTGATGACGCGTCTCGAGCATCGCCGAGAGCGGCATGTTGCTGAGTGATCGGATCGTCGCATTAGACACGTTCGCCGCCAGCGAACCCCGTGGATCGGTGTTCTTGAACAGGAAGCCGATCGGGTCCGAGATCAGCATTTCATACCAGATGCCGATGCCCATCGGTGCGCCTTCCTCGGAATTGACCGGCAAGCTGCGCAGATAGCGTTGGTCGAGCCTGAGATCGAGCACGTGTCGCGTGCCGAGCCAGTTGACGATCAGCGCCGCCGGGCCGAGCTGGGTCCACAGAAGATAGAACCCGGGCTTGTCGAGGACGCCGACGACCCGGCCGAACAGCACGTAGACGTGGCACTGCCGCTCCTCGACGATGGTAAAGATGCCGAACAGGCGCGAGAGGCCATAAAACAGCGCCTCGGCGACAAAGAGACCGACGAAGGTGACACCGGTCGCAATCAGGAATTCCTGCATAGTCGCGATCTCCATCACTGCTTTTCGGGGATGATGACGTGCTGCGCCTTGGCGTAGAGACCGAGCCGCACATTGCGCAGATAGTTGGCGAGGGCGCCGGCGCCGTTATGTTTCAAGATTCCCAACTGCTCTGCGAGCGCGATAAGCGGCGACACCTCGGCCTGCGCCTTCAGCGTCTCGATCTCCACCGCGCGGCGCGACTGCACGATGCGCTGGTCGGCGCCGGCGTGGGCCAAGCTGATGTCGGACGACACCTGATTGTGCGCTGTGTTGATGGCAGCGAGCGCCGGCTCGACGTCGCCGGGCGGCTCGATGCCGGTGATCAGCGACGCGTCGAGGATGACCCCGTAGCGCGCCTCCGCCGACTTGCACTCCTGCTCCATGGTCTCGTTGAGCGCGCGCATGTGCTTGCGGATGTCGTTGATCGAAATCCCCGCCATGGCGCTCGGGTCGTCGGGCGTCATCGCGCTTTTGGGTGCCTCGAAGTTGGCGATGCGCTCGCGCAGCACGGCGACGAAATAGCCCATCACATGGCTGACCGGCTTCTTCACGCCGAACAGATAGGCATAGAGATTGGCGTCCGAAACACGATAACGGAGCTGACCTTCGAGCCCGGTGTCGAGCTGGTCCTTGGTTACCGCCTGCAGCATCGTACCGTTGGCGTTGGCTGACGGATCCTCGAAATCCCTGGCCATGTTGACGGTGTCGGTCGCCACGGACACCTTGTAGATCTGCTCCCAGGGCCATTTGAAATAGGGGCCACCCGGACCGATCACGCGCACCTGCGGATAGTCGTAGCGCGCCTGTTCGTCGGCGCTGAGTTGCTCCGCCAACGGCGAATCCAGCGTCGTCGCGTCGCCCACCCGCTGGGCCTTTCCGAGCACGGTTTTGACGGCCCGTTCGTTGGGGTCGACCGTGTAAAAGCTGGTCAGCACGAACCGAACGACGAACCAGACCAGAAACCCCAGCAAAATGCCTGTTTGATAGGTCATGGCATCCTCAGCGAAATAACAAGAACCTGAGTTATAAGCCGAAAAGATAATAAAACAGACAATCGCAGAGCGCGCGGTCGCCAAGGTCTGCCAAGGTCTGCTTGGTGCGGCAGTTCAACTCTGCTTAACTGTGTCGATCCCGCACACCCCAGCAACCAACGAGGGCGTCGCATGTCACGACCGGCAGCCTCCCAGCAAGTTTTGTTCAAGAATTTCCAGTTGCTCGAGCCCGGCTTCGGCGAACTGCGCGGCGGCTATGAACTGCTCGTCGAAGGCGACACGATCAAGGAACTCGCCGGCAGGCCGATCAAGTCGGCGGCCCCCGTCATCGACTGCGGCGAGCGCACGCTCATGCCCGGACTGATCGACAGCCACGTCCACGCGATCCACTCCGAAGTGAATGTGCGCTTCATGGAGGCGATGCCGTTGACGTTGATCGCGGCGCGTGCCGCGACCCGGCTGCGCGCCATGCTCGATCGCGGCTTCACCACCGTGCGCGATACCGGCGGCGCCGACTGGGGCATCAAGACAGCCATCGAAACCGGGCATATCATCGGTCCCCGGCTGTTCATCGCCGGCCAATCGATCGGGCCAACGGGCGGCCATTCCGACTCGCGCCGGCGCACCAACGGCGGCGGCGAATGCGTCTGCTGCAACGGCCTGCAATTCAAATCCGCCGTGGCCGACGGCGTCGATGAAGTGCGCAAATCCGCTCGCGAGCAGATGCGCCAAGGTGCCGATCATGTGAAGATCATGATGTCCGGCGGCGTGGCGTCACCTTATGATCCGCTCGACAGCTTGCAGTTTTCCGACGGCGAAGTCACAGCCGCCGTCGAGGAAGCCACCGCGTTCGGCCGCTATGTGTGTGCCCACGCCTACTCCGCCGAAGCGATCACGCGCGCGGCGCGTCTTGGCGTCCGCACCATCGAGCACGGCAACCTCATCGACGACGCATCGGCCGCCGCGATGGCTGCAAAAGGTATGTATCTCGTTGCCAATCTCGTCACTTACTACGCCATGAAGGATCGGGCGGCACAGTGGGGCATGACGGGCGAAAGCCTGGCCAAGAACGAGATCGTGCTGCAGGGCGGCCTCAAGTCGTTGGAGATCTGCAAGCGCAACCGCGTGCCGGTCGCCTATGGCAGCGACCTGCTGGGCGAATTGCACTGGGACCAGAGCAAGGAGTTCACCATCCGCCAGGACGTCGTTTCACCCATCGAGATCATCCGGTCGGCAACCACCATCGGCGCGGAGGTTCTGCGTATGCCCGGCAAGGTCGGCACGCTGGCCGCCGGTGCCTACGCCGACCTCATCGTCGTCGATGGTGATCCGTTGAAAGATCTTGCGTTACTTGGCGATCAGGGCAAACATCTGTCGCTGATCATGAAGGCTGGCGCGATCCACAAAAGCCGCTTGAACTGATCGTAGCGTCGTCAGGAGACCGCATTGGCAGTTGCTTCCGGTTGGATCTCATCGCGCAACGTCGGTCGCATAGCGCTACGGACTGCCGCCGGCATCTCGCTCGCCTACATCCTTCTGCCCATGGTATTCGTCATCTGGCTGGCGTTTTTCGCCCAGGAAATTCCATCGTTTCCACCCGAAGGGTATTCGCTGAAGTGGTTCGCCACCATTCCCGGCAACACGCGCTTCGTGTCGGGCTTTCTGCTCAGCCTGCAAGTGGCGGTCATCGCCACCGTCATCGGGCTCGGCATCGGCATCCCCGCCGCACTCTGTCTCGTGCGCGCGCGCTTCTCTGGCCGCGAGGCGATCGGCAGCTTGCTGCTGCTGCCGCTAATCGTGCCGGGCATCGTGCTGGGCATTGCGCTCTACGTGTTCCACGTCGAAACCGAAATCGCCACCGGCTGGCCGATCCTGGGCTCGCTCGGCGGTTTGATCGCCGGCCATGTGCTCATCGCCATCCCCTGGACCGTGCGCCTCGTCACGGCCAGTCTGACGGGCATGGACCGCATCGTGGAGGAGGCCGCGCAAAGTCTCGGCGCGGATCGCTTGACCACTTTCCGCCGCATCACGTTGCCCGCGATTCTGCCGGGTGTCGTTGCCGCCGCGCTGTTCAGCTTCATCGCCTCGTTCGGTAATCTCGAGATGAGCCTGTTTCTCGTCGGTCCCGGGCGCACGACATTGCCGATCGCCATCCTCCAATATCTCGAATGGAAGATCGACCCGACGATTGCCGCCGTGTCGGTATTGCAAATCTTATTCATCGGAACCGCGATGCTGATCACCGATCGCATGGTGCCCATCGGCCGGGTGGTCTAGCGATGGCGCGATTACAGCTCGACACGATCACCAAGCGTTACGGCAACATGACGGCCGCCGACGATGTCTCGCTCGACGTCGCCGACGGGGAGTTTCTCGTATTGCTGGGTCCGTCCGGTTGCGGCAAGACCACCACGCTGCGTATCGTTGCCGGCTTCATCGAGCCGACCGCAGGCAGCGTGCGTCTCGGCGACCGCGACATAACCCAGCTTCCGCCGTGGAGGCGCAACGCCGGTCTGGTCTTTCAAAGCTACGCGTTGTTTCCGCATATGACGGTTGCCGACAACGTCGCTTTCGGCCTCGAGATGCGCAAGTTGGCCAAGGCTGAAATCGCACCGAAGGTCATCGAAGCCCTGCGCCTCGTGCGGCTGGATCATCTGGCCGAGCGTCTGCCTCGCCAACTGTCCGGTGGGCAGCAGCAGCGGGTCGCGCTCGCACGCGCGCTCGCCATTCGTCCCGATGTCCTTCTGCTCGACGAGCCGCTGTCCAATCTCGACGCGAAGCTGCGCCAGGACGTGCGCGTCGAAATCCGCGAGCTTCAGCGTAAGCTCGGCCTGACCACCGTCATGGTCACGCACGATCAAGAAGAAGCGTTGACCATGGCCGATCGCCTGGTCGTCATGAACGAAGGGCGCATTCGGCAGATCGGCTCCCAACAGGACCTGTACGAACGCCCCGCCGACAGATTCGTCGCCGATTTCGTCGGCCGCTCGACATTTGTAAACGGCAGACTCGACGCTCCTGGACAATTCGTGTCCGTAGGCGGCCTCGGCATCGCCTGCGCAAGCAATGGCACTGACATCAGGCACCACAAAGTCGTGCTGGCGCTGCGCCCTGAACGGCTGGTGCTGGTGACGCCGGCAACGCCACCCATGGACAACCGCTTCCCCGGCGTGGTGGAATTCATTTCCTATCTCGGCTCGCAAGTGGATTTGCACGTTCGCTTGTCGCCGCAGGAACGCGTGATCTTGCAAATCCAGAACCGCCCCGAACAGCCGTTACCGAAGCTGGGTGAAAACGTCGACATCGGCTGGAGCAAATCGACGGGCCGCGTATTCGATGCCGACTGAGACAACGTCAATCCAGGAGCACTAACTCATGCGCAGATCGACATCCCGCCGCGACGTGCTGATCGGCTCGGCCGCACTGGCAGCAGCGTCGCAAGTCTCGAACCATGCATCGGCGCAAGCCAAAGGCCGCATTGTCGTCGGCACTTGGGGCGGCGATTACGCGCGGCTGCTGAACAAAAATATCGACACGCCCATCCTCGTCAAAGATGGCTGGGAAATCGTGCAGGATCAGGCTGGCGACCCTGAGCGGCGCTCGAAAATGTTGGCCGAGCAGCGGTTGCCGCGCGGCACCGCCGATCTGCAGGCGTTGTCAGCGTTGAACATGTTCCAGATGCACGATGCCGGGACGCTGCTGCCGATCGACTACGGCAAGCTGAAAAATGCCGCCAATCTGTTGCCGTCGATGAAATATCCCTACGGCATCGGTCATATCTATTCAGGCAAGGTCGGCGTCTTCAATCCCAAGCTCATCCCCACCGCACCCAAAAGCTACAAAGACGTTTTCGATCCCAAGCACGGCAACAAGCTCGGCATCATCGACATCCAGTACCAATACACGATGGCGTGCGCGGCCCTCGCCGCAGGCGCCAAGATCAACGATCTCGAGCCCGGCAAAAAGCTGCTCCTCGAATGTAAAAAAGCGGGGATGCGGATCTATCCGACCAACGAAGCTTTTGCCCAAGGCCTGAAATCGGAAGAGTTCGGAATCGGCGTTATGTGGAAGGCCCGCGTCGTGCAATGGCAGAATGCAGGCATTTCCGTGCAGGCCGTTGCGCCCACGGAAGGAACTCTCGCCTACATCTCCGGCTTCGTCATTCCCAAGAACGCACCCAACAAAGATGGCGCCTACGCCTACCTCGACGCGATGATGGAAAAAAGCGCTCAAGAGGCGTTCGCCGTCGATATGGGCTACAATCCCACCGTCACGACCGCCAGCGTCGCGCCCGACCTCAATACCCGCATCGGCTTCACGCCAGAAGAAATCAAAAAGCTCGTCGATCTCGATTACGACTACATGAACAAGAACGACGTCGGCTTCAAGGAATGGTGGGACAAGGAATTGAAGAGCTGATCGAAGCGCTTCGAGGGCCGATTTTCATGGCAGGTCGCCCAGCAACACCAGCAATCACCGACGATCCGCCGAAGTCGCTGTTGTCGGCATCGACCCTCATGCTGCCGGCGACAGTGTTTGTCCTCATCGGGCTGCTTGCGCCGTTGGCGATCCTGCTGCGCTACAGCTTCAACCGCTTCGAACCCCGCCGGATGATGGTCGAAGCCTTCTCATTTGAAAACTACGTCAAGTTCTTCTCCGACCCCTACTACACCGGTGTGCTCGCGACGACTTTGCGTGTTGCCGCCATCTGCACCGTTATCTGTCTGATCATGGGATTGCCTCTGGCCTATGTGCTGGCGCGCACGCAGACCCGCTACAAGAATCTGATCGTCATGCTCGTCGTGCTGCCGTTGTTCGTCGGCAACGCCGTCCGCGCCGCCGGTTGGATGACCCTGTTCGGTTCCAAGGGCTTTCTCAACGTCACGCTCGCAAACTTTGGCATCGTCTCGCAGCCGCTGCAGATCATGTACACCGAGGGCGCCGTTATCGCTGGTATCATCGCAGTCAATCTGCCGTACATGGTGCTGACGTTGCAGAGCGTCATCGAAGGCATCAACGCCAACGTCGAGGAGGCAGCCTTCAGCCTCGGCGCCGGCCCGGCCACCATGTTCCGCCGCGTGCTTCTGCCGTTGGCCTTGCCCGGCATTCTCGCCGGCACCATCCTCACCTTCATTCTTGGCATGAACGCCTACGCCACACCGGTGTTGCTTGGCGGGCCGAAATTCAAGATGATGGGACCGTTGGTCTACGGTCAATTCCAGCTCAACAACTGGCCGTTCGGCGCCTCCGTCGCCTTCGTGTTGATGACGGCGACGCTGGTCCTCACGGCCATGGCCAACCTGTTCATTCAGCGGCGCATGTATCGTGGACAAGGCAAGTAACAAAGGTCCGATCGTCGTTGCGGTGGCGCAGTGACGACGCAGAAAGGCATCTCACATGACCATCGGTGTCGGCGGATCGACCGCTGAAGCAGAACTTGCCAATCTCAAATCGATGCGCGGCGACGTGCCACCCATCGGCGTCGATGAGCGCCTGCAGCGCATCGCGCGGGCACAAGCCATCATGCGGGAGAAGGGCATCGAGGCGCTCTATCTCGACGTCTCATCGAGCATGACCTATTTCACCGGTCTGAAATTCCGCCGAACCGAGCGCATGCACAGCGCCGTGCTGCCCGCCAAAGGCGACATCGTCTACATCTCGCCGGCCTTCGAAGTCGAAAAACTGAAAACCATGATCAGCTTCGGCGAGAAGATCGCCGTCTGGGAAGAGGACGACGACCCGACCGCCACCGTCACCGAAACCATCCGCAAACTCGGCTACCCCAGCGGCACCATCGCGGTAGACGAAGCCACCCCGTTCTTCACGTTCGACGGCCTTCGCCGCGCCGGCAACGCCTACACATTCATCAACTCCATCGATGTCACCGCCGGCTGTCGCATGATCAAGTCGGATCATGAGATCGCGCTCATGCAGACCGCCAAGAACATCACGCTCGAGGCCCACAAGGCCGCCGCCCGCATCATGCGTGAGGGCATCACGACGACCGAGGTGCAGGCTTTCATTTCGGCCGCTCACAAGAAACTCGGCTCCGAAGGCGAACCGCCGTTCAACGCCGTTCTGTTCGGCGAAGCCACCGCCTACCCGCACGGCGTGCCCTATCCGCAGACGCTCAAGCCGGGTGACATGATCCTCATCGACACCGGCGCTCCGGTCGACGGCTATCTCTCCGACATCACCCGCTCCTACGTCTTCGGCGAACCAACGCAGCGTCAGCGTGACGTCTGGAACCTCGAAAAAGCCGCACAGGCCGCCGGATTCGCCGCAGCGAAACCGGGCAATCGCTGCGAGGACATCGACATCGCCGCGCGCGGTGTCATCAACGGAGCAGGGTTCGGTCCGGGCTATGCGACACCCGGCTTGCCCCATCGCACCGGCCACGGCATCGGCCTCGACGTGCACGAATGGCCCTACCTCGTGAAGGGCGACAAGACTGTGCTGAGACCCGGCATGACCTTCTCGAACGAGCCCACCATTTGCATCTACGGCGAATTCGGCGTGCGGCTCGAAGATCACATGATCATAACCGAGACAGGCGCGCGCTGGTTCACCCAACCCGCGCATTCGGTGGATGATCCATTCGGTCTCGATACTTGATACGCGCGACGCTAAGCCTGAGTCAGATGTTCATCTCCGCGATCACGTCAGGCTTTGTCGTGATCTGCTGAGCCCGACTGCAACAAGCCGTAGTTCTGGATGCCTATCCTCCCCAGCAGATCGAGCTGTGTTTCCAGAAAATCGATGTGTCCTTCCTCATCCTTCAGGAGGGCTTCAAACAGCTTCATCGACACCAGATCTTCGGCGACGCGGCAAATCTCACGGCCTTTGGCGTACAAGGTGCGGGCATCGTATTCGCCCGCAAGATCGCACTCCAGAACCTCCTTCAAGTCCTGGCCGATACGCAATGGCGCAACCGTCTGAAGGTTTGGATGACCATCGAGAAAAATGATGCGATCGATTAATTTGTCGGCGTGCTCCATTTCCTCGATCGATTCTTTCCGCTCTTTGGCAGCGAGTTTCGTGTACCCCCAATTATGCAGAAGTCGATAATGCAGCCAGTACTGACTGACTGCGCCAAGTTCGAGTTTCAGTGCGTCATTGAGAACTTCGATGACGTCCTTGTGGCCCTTCATGTGGGTCTCCGCAGGTCTGAAAGATAACGTTTAAGCTGAATTCTCGACTTATTCGGCCGCGAGCAACGTCTCTGTGGTCCGCCCATGATGTGCGGGTGAATCCGCCTCGCTCTTATTGTTGTCGAACGAGAACGGACACAGACCGGTCGAGCTATTCTCGCACGTCTTGCGAGTATGAATAATATTCGCGGCAAGCGATAGACAACCACCGCAACGAGGGGTCTTACCCAGTGATTTATAGACCGCAACGGGCGTGACGATATTCAACGCATCGGCACCGCTCAACATATCCGCTACGCGTTCGATGTCGCGATGGTCGATGCGATTGCAGTGACACACGATCATGCATCGTTCCTCGTTTCCAAGCCTAGGGATTTCAGTGGAAGCACTTGCTCGGCGGCGTATTACGTGCCGGCTCTGTGACGATGGACGCGGGCAAGAGCACTTTCTCCAGACCAGTCAACGCATCGGCAAATCCTTGCGCTCCGTCGACGACGGCATCGATGTGGGAGCACTTCAGGAGTGCAAACGCGCACGCACGCAGTGCCGGACATGTTCCGTGCTGGCAGGCCGCAATCATTGCGATGGCAACGCACTCGTCGCGGCAAAATATGCCGCAGGCGCGCGTTTCGATGGCTATGGGGCGCTGCTTGAACGTGCTGACTGCGCCGACCCAAGACGATAACTGCTCGATGGCCAACTTGCCCCCCGCAAGGCCGAACACGCCAGTGTAGAGCCTCCATGCCCGTTCCCAATGGGCGACGTCGCCGTGCAGATGGCCGGCCATCCAATAACGAAACCCCAAGCCAACAAGCCGCTCCGCTTCAGGCATGACTTGAACACGTTCGGCGAGGCAATATCCTTGGGGACCGGCAGGGATGCCGACCCGTAGCGTCTGCTTTTTCACCATGTACGGATGGCCCGAACGGCGCCCGCCCATCAGCAGGCGGCATTGTTGACGTCGCTGGTCCACAAACCATCGGAACGTGCACGCGTCAATACCCAACTAGCCAAGTCAGAATTAGACTAATTCCAACTTCTGTCTCGATCCGAGCCATGCACTCAATCCAGCTTGGCGGCGGCGCGCGGCAACCTGACGGCTCCTCGCGGAACGCTCGGCGGCTCTGCTTTGCTCGACGGCCGTTTTCGCGCTGCAACTGCAGGCGGAGCAGGCACACGCCGGATCCCCTTAGCCATATCAGCCAATGAGTGACGGTCGAGCACACTGATGAAAGCTTCAAGCGCGTCGTCGAAGATTACGTTCAACTTCTGCTTCTGTTTGGTTTTCTTGCGCGAGCGATCGCCGATGTCGGCACCCGCAACCTCGATCTCGGTCGCCTCGATAGCCCGTACGACAGACCCGATGAGGATGTCGGAGGCAGCGCGCGCCAATCGCACCCCACCGTACCGCCCGCGGACAGGTTCGACGAAGCCCGCGCGCGACAAAATGTGCACAATCTTGAAGACATTCATCGGCGTAATCGCGAGGCGTCCTGCGATATCGGCGACTTTCACAAGGGCTCCGTTTGCCTCTGTGCAGTCGATCAAAATGCGGATGGCATGACTGGTTGTCTTTGTCAGTCGCATGGAGTGAACCTGCTATAAGTTTCCAAGTCGCGGATAACGTCTGCACATCTTTTAGAATTATTCCAGAATTTGTTTTCGTCTGACATCCTATTTTGTCAAAATAAGTTTTCCAGAAGCGGTTATTCGCAGACGATACTCCTGCCCATCATGCTCGATAACGGCTTCGCGTTGCCCCTTCATGATGGCCGACAACGGCACCCGGTTGATCGGAGTGGCAGCGGCAGCGTTACTGGCTGCTCGTTCGTCCGGAGTTTTCGTCACGAACTTATTCCTTGCGTCATGTCTTAATTGGCATTCGAAATTTCATACTTGACGATGCTAGTCAACAAATATAGATCGAACACATTGGTTCGGCGTGTCGCGACATGTCACGCGCTCCAAATTCGTGCCAGCCCGCCAAGGTCGTGCCCGCCGCACTCTCCCCCAGCCAGCCAGCTCTTGCGTTTCATCATGGTGCACCGTCCTTTTCAAGGACGCGGCGATGAATGGGGATCGTCATGAAAACCAGGAAAGACATTCAAAGCGGCGCATTACGGCGCCGTAGATTTTGGCAATTTGCGATCGGAAGCGCTCGCACTCACTTGGTCGTCGCCGCGTGCGCACTTGCGCTGATCCTTGCAGTCCCGCCGACAGTAGCGATAGCGCAGACGGCGGGTAGCGAAGTTCCAAGTGTGCCGACACCGCCGGCAGTCGCGGCGCCGGCACAACCTCCGGCGCCAGCAACGTCTGCGCCGGTCATTCAGCCTCCTGTCGCCTCCACGGCCGTCTCGCCGCCGCCGCCTGCGTCGCCCGACATACTTCCAACCGTGACGGTGCAAGCTCCAAAAGCGGCCAGCGCTGCTCCGCGCCGCACTGCGGCGCCATCGGGGGCTGCCCAACCCGCACCACAACCTGCGCCGCCCACGCTCACTGCTCAAACCAACGGCACTGTGGTGGCTCCTGCCACTCCTGGTGGGCTGACGCCCAATGCACGCGGCGACATCGGATACGCTGCAACGCGTTCGACGTCGGCAACCAAATCAGACACGCCTTTGCGCAATATCCCGCAGTCTGTGAGCGTGGTGACGGAAACGCAGATCAAGGATCAGGGCTTTCAAAGCATCGGCGATGTCACGCGCTACGTCCCCGGTGTTCAAATACATCAGGGCGAAGGCAACCGGGATCAGATATCCATTCGTGGGCAGGTGGCCTCCACTGCGGACTTCTTCGTCAACGGCGTGCGGGACGACGCACAAATATTCCGCGATCTCTACAATACCGCGAGGGTCGAGGTTCTGAAGGGATCAAGCGCCTTGATCTTCGGCCGTGGCGGCGCTGGCGGCGTGGTCAACCGTGTTACCAAACAAGCCGACTTCGAAACAATTCGCGAAGTGTCGACCGAACTTGGGTCATTCAATCACAAACGAATCACAGGCGACGTCGGTCAAGCGCTCAATCCGTTCGCGGCTTTTCGGGTGACCGCCATGAAGGAGAACAGCGGCAACTTTCGTGATCAGGTCTCGTTGGGACGTTGGGCCGTCAATCCTACATTTGCGTTCAAGCCCGCCGACCGCACCACCGTCGTCGTCGGCTACGAACATGCAGAAGACCAGCGAACGAGTGACCGCGGCATTCCATCCTACCGGCCGGCCGGTTCCACGTATGGACTACCGTCACCCACCGATCGCTCGACCTTTTTCGGAAATCCGCGTGATGGCTTTTCGGACTCGAAAGTCGATAGCTTATTCGCCACCGTCGAGCACAAGACTGATTTCGGCGTCACTGTGCGCAACCACACATCTTGGTCCAAATATGACAAGATGTATCAGAACATCTACGCGGGTGGCCCGCTCGATCTCGCGACAGGTCTCGTTCCCATCGTGGCCTATAACAATATCAACAACCGCCAAAATCTGTTCAATCAAACCGACGTGACGTACAAATTCGACGCTGGACCGACACGCCACACGCTGCTGACCGGAATGGAGTTTGGACATCAACAGTCCGACAATTTCCGCCGCAACGGCACTTTCGATGCGGGCACCGGCGACTGCGTCTCCTTTGGCGTCGGCAATGGGCTGGCGCGCGGCACCTGCTTCGTTCAATTCGCAAACCCGACCATCGCGTCACCGAACGTGTCGTTCGTCACACCAGCCACTAAAAATCACATCGATCTCGATGTCAGATCACTCTACGTCCAGGACCAGATCCAGATTACGCGATACCTGGAGCTGATCGGCGGTGTCAGGCATGAAAGCTTCACCCTCGGGTACGCCAACGGTCTCGCGCCGACAGCTGCGGCACCTGCATCGCTCTCGCGGTCGGACAACTTGGTTTCGCCACGCGCGGGTTTGATCCTCAAACCGACCAATTTTCTGTCGTTCTACGGCAGCTATGGAGTTTCGTATCTGCCGGCATCCGGAGACCAATTCGCGGCCGTTGCCACAGCGACCGTCAACCTCGACCCCGAAAAATACATCAATCGTGAAGTGGGCGTGAAGTGGGACATTACCAAAGCGCTTGCACTGACTGCGGCAACTTACAAAACCGACCGTGAGAATGTGCGCTTCGCAAACGCCAATGGCACTTTCATTCAAACAGGCCAATCGCGCGTCAAGGGCGGCGAACTGACTTTGACCGGCTCCATCACGCAGGATTGGCAAATCTCTGCCGGGTACACGCGGAGCTTTGGCGAATTGACGAGCGCCACCTCTCCCACTCTCGTTGCCGGGACGCCATTACCGAACCTGCCGCGAGAAACGATATCGGTATGGAACCGCTATCAGTTCCTGCCTAACTGGGGAGCCGGTGTGGGCGTCGTTTATCACACTCCCATGTTTGCGGCGCTTCAACCGGCAAGCAATCTTGTTCAGTTGCCCGCCTTCACCACGGTCGACGCGGCACTCTACTGGAAGATCATGCCCAATCTTTCAGCACAGTTGAACGTCACCAACATTTTCAACGCGAAGTACATTCAGAGCGCCGACAGCAACGACAACCTGACGCCGGGCGCACCAACCTCGGCAATGCTGTCGATCACGTCGAAGTTTTGAGAGCAAAGCGAGTTGCCAGCATGCGCTGTGAGTTCTTGAAGGCCGGGGTAAGCGCCAGTTGGCAACGCGCATGCGGTCGCTATCTCACGCTGTCGGCTTTGCTCGGCATACTGATGCCTGTGCCTGCCATGGCCGGCGATGCAGGACAGCGCCGTGCGTTGACGCCTGTCAGCATGTTCCTGGCGGCCGATATGGTGGTCAAGACGATCATCGTGACACTGCTGCTGGCGTCGGTTGCGACGTGGGCCATCTGGATCGGCAAAACCGTTGAACTATTTGTCGCCCGTCGCCGCGTACAGCGATCGTTGAGAGATTTGCAAAAATTTGTGTTTCTGACCGACGCAAAACCCGGCTTCAACGGAAAATCGGGCTTGGTCGCTCATCTTTTCCATGAAGCGTCCGAGGAACTGAAGGCGTCGGCAACGCTAGGCGACACGGCAAATACACGTGATCGCATCGCATCCCGGCTTGCCGAGGTGGAAAGCAGCAGTGCGCGCGCGATGCGCAGCGGAACAGGCCTTCTGGCCACCATCGGCTCAACGGCGCCGTTCGTCGGTTTGTTCGGGACGGTCTGGGGCATCATGAATAGTTTCATCGGAATCTCAGCGTCCCAAACGACCAATCTTGCGGTTGTGGCTCCGGGAATCGCCGAGGCCCTGCTGGCGACAGCAGTCGGATTGATCGCCGCTATTCCTGCCGTGGTCATCTACAACGGTTTCACCCGTGCGCTTGCCCGCCACCGCGCGCTCGTGCGGCAATGCACGTCCGAGGTCAGCCGCATGGCATCTCGCGATCTTGATCGCGCTAACGCTGCAGTTGGTCTGTGGCAACGGCATGCGGCGGAGTAGGGGCCATGGCAGGTTCGCTGCATGACGATGACGATGACGATCTCGCCGAGCATCACGAGATCAATGTCACACCCTTTATCGACGTCATTCTGGTTCTTCTGATCATCTTCATGGTGGCGGCTCCACTTTCGACCGTCGACTTGCCGGTTGATCTGCCTGCCGCAAGCACAAAAGCACAGGCGCGCCCCGAAAAATCGGTTTTTATCACCATCAAGTCCGATCTCACACTTGCGGTCGGCGACACCGCCGTTAGCGATGGCGCTTTTTTGGATTCAATTCGCGCCGCCACCGACAACACCGACCGACGGTTGTTCTTGCGCGCCGACAAAAGCGTTTCCTACGGCACCGTGATGGGCGTCATGAACCTGTTGCGTGACGGCGGCTATTTGAAAGTTGCGCTCGTGGCATTGGATGCGCCCGGCGACGCGCGTCCGGCACCGAAGGACGCAGCACCAAAAACGTTCCCGTGACGCTCCTATTGCCAGCGCTGCGGAACGACGCGCGCCGTCGCATGGCGTACTGGGCGCTTGCAACGGCGATGGCCTTCGCCGCGCACGTCGCGCTGCTCGCCTGGACACTCGAAGGACCCGGCGAACCAGATGCCGACGATCCGCTGGCTGGAAGTATCGTTGTCGAACTGGCGCCAGTAATGACGTCGAGTGCGCTGGATAGTCCACCGGCGCCGCCCGGACTCTTATCGCGCGACCAGGCCGCAAGCCCCGAACTCGTCACTGCGGCGGCACCACCGCCCGCCGGCGTCGAGCAACCGATGGTTCCGCCGTCTCCTCGCGAGCCAGAACCCGACCTCGCCATGCCTGAGAAAACACGCGTGCCGCAAACGCCCGAGTCGCTGCCGACCGACTCGGTGGCAGCGAAATCTGCACTGGATCCCGCTGCCGCGACAGACGCGTCGCAGGCAGCCGCACCGCCAAAAATAGAAGCACCTCTGTCGACAGCGTCGGCAGCGCCTGAGCGCGGGATGACGCCGTCAGCGTCACGTGCGAAGGCGTCTTGGGGCAAAATACTCGTTGCACATCTGGAGCGGCACAAGCGCTATCCGCAGGCTGCGCGAGCGCAAGCGGCGACGGGAACGACGTTCGTCGAATTTACGATTGACCGCTCGGGCCAGGTGACGGCCACCACAATCGCTAAAAGCTCGGGTTCACGCGTGCTCGATGACGCAGCGCTCGAGATGCTGGCGCGCGCGTCGCCCCTGCCGGCACCGCCCAAAGATCAGCCCGGACAACAGTTTACACTGACCGTCCCAATTCTCTTCCGTATGCCCTAGGATGTCGCTCCTCTCTCCGTGTCGTGTTTGAATAATGAGTGGGACAACCACGCGGTCGCTCGATGCAAGCGCCTGAAACGCGCTCGCCGAGCTTTACAATCCTTTACGTGGCGGCCCATTCAACAGACACGTGGCGCCCTTAAATAAGATGCATCCCGACTGAAACG
>JANLYD010000471.1:0-1629 GCA_031365465.1 Hyphomicrobiaceae bacterium | reverse complement strand
GACGGCCATGGCAAAACGACAGATCATACTCCTACCCGATCCCGTGCTGCGGCTGGTGGCTGAACCCATCGCATCCGTCGACGACGAGGTGCGCCGGATCGCCGACGACATGCTGGAAACGATGTACGCCGCGCCCGGCGTCGGCCTGGCAGCGCCGCAGATCGGCGTGTCGCGGCGGCTTATCGTGGTCGACGTGTCGGAGAAAGACGACGAAAAAACACCGTACGTGATGATCAATCCGCACGTCGTCAAACGTAGTGAGAAGCGAAATATTCACGAAGAAGGCTGCCTGTCGATGCCGGACGTGCGTGCCGAAATCGAGCGGCCGGCCGAAGTGGTGGTGAGTTATCTGGACCGCGACGGAAAGCTGCAGGAATTGGCCGCCGACGAGCTGTTGGCGACGTGCATTCAACACGAAATCGATCACCTCGATGGACGCCTGCTGATCGACTACATGTCACGGTTGAAGCGCGACATGGTGATGCGTCGCTTCAAGAAGCTGGCACGCGAACGCGTCTGACGACTTCGCGTCAATGAGTCCAACGCCCGTGCGAAAATCGACACCAACAGCGAGACCGCCATGCTGCGCATCGTCTTCATGGGCACGCCTGAATTTTCCGTGCCCTCGCTTGCCGAGATCATCGTGGCGGGGCACGAGGTCGCAGCCGTTTATTCGCAGCCGCCGCGCCCCGCCGGACGTGGCATGGCCGAGACGAAATCGCCGGTGCATGCGTTCGCCGCCGCGAGCGGTATCGCGGTCCACACACCCACGTCCTTGAAAACCGCCGATGCGCAGGCGACGTTTCGCGGTCACGATGCGGATGCAGCGGTCGTCGTTGCCTATGGTTTGTTGTTGCCGCAGGCCGTGCTCGAGGCACCACGGCTCGGCTGCTTTAATCTGCACGCATCGCTGTTGCCACGCTGGCGGGGAGCGGCGCCCATTCAACGCGCCATCATGGCCGGCGATACCGAAACCGCAGCCATGGTCATGCGCATGGAGGCGGGGCTGGATACCGGCCCGGTGTGCCTCGGCGAGCGGGTGCCGATCGGGCCGGAAATGACAGCCGGCGAACTGCACGACGCTTTGTCGGCGCAGGGGGCGAGCCTGCTGGTGCGTGCATTGGCAGCGTTGGAGCGCGGCAGCCTTGCGGCAACGCCGCAACCGTCCGACGGCATCACTTACGCCGCCAAGATCGAGAAGGCGGAAACCCGCATCGATTTCACGAAGCCGGCACAAGCAGTGCACGATCACATTCGCGGATTGTCGCCGTTTCCAGGTGCCTGGTTCGAAGCCGCCATCGACGGCAAGCACGAACGCATCAAGGTTCTCCGCAGCGCGGTGACGAACTTCAATGGCGAACCGGGAACGGTGCTCGATACTCAGCTGTCGCTTGCCTGCGGCAGAGGTGCGATCCAGCCGCTCACCGTGCAGCGGGCAGGCAAAAAAGCCATGAGCGTTGCCGACATGCTTCGCGGCGTGAGCGTGGCCGTGGGAAGTCGCGTCCATTAACTCGGACCGCGTGTTCGCACCCACGCGACCGTCTCAATTGATCACACCCCACGCAGCCCGCTCATCTCCGCGATTGCGTCGGCCAGATGCGGATCGGAAATATTTTTCGCGCCCGCCGC
>JANLYD010000231.1:0-1506 GCA_031365465.1 Hyphomicrobiaceae bacterium | reverse complement strand
CCGGTGGCTGGGATCTCGCGCCTGCGCGGCACGGTCGACGTCGTGGCGGGCACGATGACCTTCGACGAACCGGCCGTTGGCGCGTCGCTTTCGTCCGGCTCGCCGAATGCGCAGATCTACGGCAACCAGGGCGTGACGGTCCGCATCTACAACTCGACCGTCATTATCGGTGCACCGGCGGCAGGAAAGAAGACGTACACCGCCAACGTCGGCGTGCGAAATCTCCTCACGTACCGCATCGGCGATGAGCAGGGCTTGGCGGCTCCGGCGGACACGATGGGAATCTATGTGTTCGTGAATACGGGCCCCGTCGTATCGGCCACGTCATCGAGCTGCCCGGCCTGCACCGTTACGGTGAAAAACCGTGATGGCACTCTCAATTTCAACGGGACCAACCAGGCCTACTGGCACTACCCCGAGATTCTTGGCGCGGCGAATGGCGGAAAGGACACGACTCTCGTTCGCAAGACATGGATCTTCGAGGCCGACACCGCCGTCACGCGATTCAACTTCGACATCCTCGTCAGCGCGGCGTGGGTCTCGCCTAACGAGACGTTCTGGCGAATCGAATATCCCGGTGACTCGCTTCCCGCTGTCAATGCCGAACCACGGTGGCGCAAGACGGCGACGTCGATGGCCAGCGCGACGCTGGTCGGCGGCAACCTTCAGCTCGACCTGCGCCGCGTGAAGGATAGCGTCGTTTACCAGCGGTTCGACTCGATCAGCACCGGCATGGACGCGCTCGTCGAAGCTCGCTTCCGCCTCGACGATGGCGGAGGCAACGCGATCGCGCAGCCGGGAATCGCGCTCGATGACCAGACCCGCTTCATCGGAGTTTTCGTCTCGGACAGCAGCGCGGCCGGTCGCGGCAAGGTCGGCTTCGTGGACGCATTGGGTCTGTTCATCCTGACCGCTGGCGCATCGGATACCGTCTCGGTCCGCCCGTTTCGTGTCTATCAGTTGCGGAAATATGGATCGGACAGCGCGACGGTCTGGGTGGACGGCGCACGGCGTCTGAAGGTGCTTTACAGCGCCCTCCCACTGACCAAGTCCGCACCCTCGAACGTGTTATTCGGCTTCACCAATGGTGTTGCCAGAACCACGACGACGACCTGGGACTATGTCGTCTATCAGCTCGGCAAAGCGACCCCCTGACATTCGCGGGCATTTCACCACGTCTGCCGCAAATAACGGTAGCAGGCGTTTAGCGCGCGACGATTAGATTTGGTGAATGCATTGGCGCATAACGACTTAGCGCCTTCATCGCCGGCGGTATGGCCGTTGCTTTAGAGGGGACCGGAATCGCCGCCGAAGCTGGTGGTGAGCTCCTTACCCTACCTCGGAGACACACACATGCTTCGCAACGCACGCAAGGGTTTTACCCTTATCGAGCTGTTGATCGTGGTCGTCATCATCGGCATTCTCGCCGCGATCGCGATCCCGAAGTTCGCGAACACGAAGGAAAAGGCGTACATCGCCGCGATGAAGTCGGACCTGCGTAACCTG
>JANLYD010000450.1:0-12769 GCA_031365465.1 Hyphomicrobiaceae bacterium | reverse complement strand
TATTGCGCGATGGCTAAACGATTGTTGACGGCCAAAGGCGTGGCTTTCGAGGAAATAGATGTAAGCCGCGATTGGGCGCTGCGCGACGCGCTGGTGACCAAGTCTGGTGGCCGCACATCGGTGCCGCAGATATGGATCGGTGACACTCACGTGGGCGGCAGCGACGATCTGCACGCATTGGAGCGACGCGGCCAACTCGACGCCCTGCTCGCAATTTAAGTTTGGAGACCGCCATGACATCGCAGATCTTTCGCGCCGGGCTGGTGCAGATGCGCAGCGGCCGCACCATCGAGGCCAACGTGCGCGATGCAACGGCCCTCATCCGGGAAGCTGCGGCTGGCGGCGCGCAGTATGTGCAGACACCCGAGGTCACCACACAAATGGAGCGTGACCGCGCAAAGCAGATGATCGAGACGCGGCCAGAAGCGGGCAACCCCTCGCTGGCGCACTTTCAAACGGTGGCGCGCGAGCTCAAAATCTGGCTCCATATCGGGTCGATGGCCGTCGCCGTCGATAACGGGCAGATGGCGAACCGGGCCTTTCTGATCGGTCCCACCGGCGCGATCGCGGCCAAATACGATAAGATTCACATGTTCGACGTGGCGTTACCGAACGGCGAGACGTATCGCGAAAGCAAAATGTTCCGGCCTGGATCGGAGGCCGTTCTGGCGGATGTCGCGATCAGCGACAGTGTCCACGTCAAGCTCGGGATGACCATCTGTTACGATCTGCGCTTTCCAGGTTTGTATCGCGCATTGGCGCAAGCGGGCGCTCAGGTGTTGGCGATTCCCGCAGCCTTCACAAAACCGACCGGCGAGGCGCATTGGCTCACCCTGATGCGGGCGCGGGCCATCGAAAACGGGTGTTATGTGATTGCCGCAGCGCAGGCGGGCAAGCACGAAAATGGCCGCGAGACTTACGGGCACAGCGTGGTCGTCGCACCCTGGGGCGAAGTGGTCGCCGAAGCTGGCAATGAGCCAGGTGTCATGTTCGCCGAGATCGACCTCGGCAAAGTCATCGAAGCGCGGACGCAGGTGCCATCCCTTTTGCACGATCGAAAATTCAGCGTGCAGACGGCGGCGTTGCCAAGTCGTGCGCACGAGACAGCGTCATGATCAAATATTCGGTCCAGTGCAAGCAGGGTCACGGCTTCGAGGCGTGGTTTCAGAACAGCGCTGCGTTCGACACACAGACGAAGCGTGGGTTGGTGACGTGCCCCGACTGCGGGTCGACGAAGGTGACGAAGGCGCTCATGGCGCCCAACGTTTCGCCATCGACGCGGACGAAAGGTGCCCGATCATCGCGCGCCGTTGTCGACGTTGGTTCAGAGGCAGCACCGGCGGCAGAGGCCGTGCCAGCGGTGGCGGCGGCGGGCGTGACAATCCCCCGCGAGGTCGCCGATATGCTGCGAAAAATCAGGCGTGAGGTCGAAGCAAAGGCAGAGTACGTGGGGCCGAAATTCGCCGAGGACGCGCGCAAGATTCATTACGACGAAGCGCCTGCACGCGGCATCTACGGCGAAGCCAGCGTCGACGACGTGAAGGCGCTGCACGAAGAAGGCATCGATTTTCTGCCACTGCCGGTGCTGCCCGAAGATCGGAATTGAGCGTTGCTCGCGTCGTGCGGGCACCCCGCCGCTGCGCAAGACGGCGTAGGGGCGGTTTCGCTAGCGGCGCTTCGCGATTTGACAACGTTCGGCGGCGCCAATCTAATCTGCACTAGCTCTCCAGTTCTCTTGGCAAAGGCTTTTCGATGGCGCTCGATCCTGATTGCGTGCGTGTGCATGACCTCTACCGCTTGGCGGGGCGCCCGCCGTTGCAAACGCTGAGCCCGCCCGAAGCGCGCGAAGCCATGAAGGCCGCCCGCGCCGTTTTCCAGCCCGATCCGCCCGTTGTCAGTTCGGTGCGCGATCTCACCTGTCCCGGACCCGCAGGTGCAATTCCGCTGCGCTATTATCGCCCGGCGTCGGCTGCCGCGACGACGAAGCTGCCGGTGCTGGTGTTTTATCACGGTGGCGGCTGGGTGATCGGTGACCTCGAAACCCACGACACGTTGTGCCGGGAACTGGCGAACGGTTCGGGCGCGGCCGTAATCGCCGTCGATTATCGGCTGGCGCCGGAGCATCGCTTTCCGGCAGCGGTCGAGGATTCGTTCGCGGCGACGAAATGGGTTGCCGAGCATGGTGCGGAACTCGTGCTCGACACGTCGAGGCTGGCTGTCGGCGGAGACAGTGCTGGCGGCAATCTGGCCGCCGTGGTGGCTCTGATGGCGCGCGACGCGAACGGTCCGGCGATCAAGCATCAGTTGCTGATCTATCCGGCGACCGACGCGTCGCAAACGCAGGTCAGCCACACCGAAAACGCCGACGTGCTGCCGCTCACGAAACCGGTGATGGACTGGTTCTGGACCCATTATTTGGACGGGAAAGACGGCACGGCCGATTGGCGCGCGTCGCCGCTGGTCGCGGGCAGCTTGATCAACCTGCCGCCGGCCCATGTGATCACGGCCGGCTACGACGTGTTGCGCGACGAGGGCCTGGATTACGCCGACAAGCTGGAAAGCGCGGGCGCGAGCGTAACGCGCAAGCACTACCCGGGCCAGATTCACGGCTTCATCACGATGGGCAAGATGGTGGGCGACGCCAACGTCGCGGTGGCGGAGTCAGCGGCGGCCTTGAGCGTAGCGCTGGCGTGAGACCTGTTCGAGCATTTTGAACTCGTGTCTGTACGCGGTCGCTTGCTGCGATGGGTTGCGTTCGCCGAACGAGATGCTATGCGGGCAAGCACCGCGACGATGTCGCCGTGATCGACAGGCGGACCCGAGATAATGGACCCGAGACATGAGTGAGTTGACCACCACTGACTTGACCATGACGGTGAACGGCAAATCCGTTCACAGCGCCTGCGCGCCCCATGATCTGCTATCGGGTTTTCTGCGCGACACGCTGCACCTGACGGGCACGCACATCGGATGCGACACGAGCCAGTGCGGAGCGTGCACGGTGATCGTCGATGGGCGATCGATCAAGAGTTGCACGATGCTGGCATTGGAAGCGGACGGCTGCGAGGTGACGACCATCGAAGGCATCGCCAAGGCGGACGGCACGCTGCATCCGGTTCAAGAAGCGTTTCGCACACACCATGCGCTGCAGTGCGGGTTCTGCACGCCGGGCATGGTGATGGCCTCGGTGGCGCTGTTGGCGCACACGCCGAACCCGACGGAAACGCAAGTGCGCCATGGCCTGGAGGGCAACCTCTGCCGCTGCACGGGCTATCAAAACATTGTCGATGCCGTGCTGGGCGCCGCCAAAACTGCGAAGGGCGCTTGAGATGAGCGAGTTCAATTTCACGCGCGCGTCGTCGCTGCAGGATGCAGCCGAACATTTCAGCAAAGCAAGCGAGGGGCGATATCTGGCGGGCGGGCAAACGCTGCTGCCGGTGATCAAGCAAGGTTTGGCTGCGCCCTCGGATGTAATTTCACTGGCACGGCTCTCCGAACTGACCGGCATCACGATTGCCGGTCAGCAGATCCAGATCGGCGCAATGACCCGGCACGCGGATGTGGCGGCCCACACGGGAATCAAGTCGACGTTGCCCGCGCTAGGCGTGCTGGCCGGCGGCATCGGCGACCCACACGTACGCAATCGCGGCACGATCGGCGGCAGCCTCGCCAACAACGATCCGGCAGCCGACTATCCGGCTGCGGTGCTGGGGCTGAATGGCACGGTCGTGACCGACGAAAGGACGATTTCGGCCGACGATTTTTTTCAGGGGCTGTTTACGACGGCATTGCAGCCGGGCGAATTGATCACGCGCGTCGAGTTTCCGGTGCCGAAACGGGCAGGCTACGTGAAGTTTCCGCATCCGGCGTCGCGCTATGCGCTGGTCGGTGTGATGGTCAGCCAAGGCAACAGCGGCGTGCGGGTGGCCGTCACCGGGGCCGGCGCCTGCGTGTTCCGCCTCCCGGCGATGGAAAGCGCGCTGGCAAAGGCGTTCGTGCCGGAGGCGGTCGACGGCGTGGCCGTGCCCGAGAGCGATCTGAATTCCGACCGGCATGGCAGCGCCGCCTATCGCGCGCACCTCGTTCGCGTGCTGGCCAAGCGCGCCGTAGTTCTCGCACTCATCGGACACCGCTCATGAACGCGCCCGCCCGCTTCGGTAAGTCTCAGGTTCGTGTCGAGGATCAACGTTTTCTGACGGGACAAGGGCGCTATATCGACGACGTGAACCTGCCGAACCAAACGTACGCCGCGTTCGTGCGGACGCCGCATGCCCATGCAAAGATCGTTTCTGTGGAAACGAGCGAAGCACTCGCAATGCCAGGCGTCCAAGCGATCGTGACGGGCGAGGAGTGGGCGGCGCAGGGCTTCGGCCCGTTGCCGTGCCGCTCACCGTCGAAGGTCAATCGCGACGGGACCCCGTTCAAGGATCCGGCGCGTCATTGCCTCGCCTACCCGGTGGCACGCTATGTGGGCGAACCGGTGGCTATGGTGGTGGCGTCGAGTGCTGCCGAGGCGCGGCGCGCAGCCGACGCCGTGATGGTCGAATACGAGCCACTTGCGTCTGTGACGAACCGGGCCGACGCCATGGGTGCAGGCGCGGTGCAGTTGTGGCCGGAAGCGCCGCAGAACCTGTGTCTCGATTTCGAGCAGGGCAAGCGTGCCGACGTCGAAGCGGCATTCGCCAAGGCAGCTCACGTGGTCCGGCTGGACCTCGAGAACAACCGGCTGACCGCAGTGCCGATGGAGCCGCGCGGCGCGATTGCCGATTTTGAGTCCGCGACGGGACAGTACACGTTGTGGAACTCGTCGCAGAACATCCACGCCAACCGTGATCTGATGGCTTCGATGCTGAAGATTGCGAAAGACAAATTGCATCACGTCGCGCCGGATATCGGCGGCGGCTTCGGCGGCAAGAACAGCGTCTATTCCGAGCCGCTGGTTCTGCTCTATGCGGCGCAGAAACTAGGGCGGCCGGTGAAGTGGGTCGCCGATCGCACCGAAGCTTTTCTAACTGATACACATGGGCGCGATCAGCACAGCCACGTGGCGTTGGCTGTCGATGGCGACGGCAAGTTCCTGGCGCTGCACGTGCACTCGGTCGGCAATGTTGGCGCCGCTTGCGGGACCATGGGTCCTTTCACGCCGACGGGTGGCTCGGCGCGCACGCAGGGCGGGCCCTATGCGATACCGGCGCTGCTCTATTCGGCGCACGCCGTGTTCACAAACACCGTGCAGACCGATCCCTATCGCGGCGCGGGCCGGCCGGAAGCCGTGTTTCACATCGAGCGGATCATCGAGTTCGCGGCGCGTAAGCTGGGCATGGATCCGGTGGACCTCAGGCGGCGCAATCTGATCACGCCCGAGCAGATGCCCTACACCACGGCGATCGGATTGCCGATCGATTGCGGGAATTTCCCGGCCGTCATGGAGCGTGTGCTGGCGATGGCCGATCGCGCGGGCTTCGAGACGAGGGCCACGGCCTCGCGTTCGAAGGGACTGCGGCGCGGCTTTGCAGTGACGCCTTACCTCGAATGCAGTGGCGGTGCGCCGAACGAGGAAGCGCAACTGAGTTTCCAGGCGGACGGCGGCGTCACCGTGGCGGTCGGTACGCACTCGACAGGCATGGGGCATGAAACCGCGCTGGCGCAAATTGCCAGCGACCGGCTGGGCATCGACATCATGCGCATCAGATTCCGGCAGGGCGACACCGCGGCAACGAAGATCGGCGGCGGGCACGGCGGCTCGCGCGGCATCGAGATCGGCGGGTCGGCGGTGCTGAAGGTCTGCGACATGGTGATCGAGAAGGCGCGCGGGATCGCGGCGCATCTGCTCAACTCACGCGCCGATGACATCACGTTCGACAAGGGCACGCTCACCGACACCAAGACCGGGCAATCGGTCACCCTCGATGTCGTGATCGCTGCGGCGGGCGATCAGAGCCGCTTGCCTTCGGGCATGAACGCGGGCGCCTTGGACAGCACCGCCCTGTTCGAGCGGGAAATGTTCACGGTGCCGAACGGCGCGCACGCGTGCGAAGTGGAAGTGGACCCGGAGACCGGCGTCATTCGCGTCGACGGCTTCTGGGCGGTGGACGACTTCGGCTCGGTGATCAATCCCATGCTGGCCGATGGACAAGTGATGGGCGGCATCGTGCAGGGGCTTGGGCAAGCGCTGTTGGAGGAGATCGTCTACGACCGGGAAACCGGACAGGCGTTGACGACATCGTTGCTCGACTATGCGCTGCCGCGTGCCGACCATGTGCCGCGCATGAAGATCGAGTTCTACGAAGGCGCGCCGACCAAGCGCAATCCGCTCGGCGCAAAGGGCGCAGGCGAAGCAGGCTGTTGCGGCGCGTCGCCCGTCATCGTGAATGCGGTGCTGGATGCGTTGAAAGAGTACGGCGTCGATCACATCGACATGCCGTTGACGCCGGAAAAGGTGTGGCGGGCGATCGGGGCTGGGGCGGCAAAGTAAAGGCGTCGCCAGTCAGCGCCTTGCGGTTGTCACCGGCAACACAGTCTTCACCCAGGGCCGACCGCTCTTGCTGAACTCAAAACCGGCGTCGTAGATGCGCTTCTCATAGACGACATCTCCGAAGGTCGTTTTGGCATCTTCGAATTCGGGGGCGAGCGAAACCATGTTGAACTCCGCACCGGCATCCTGAGCGCGGCGGTAGATCAAAGTGATTTCGCCCATGTGCTGGCTCTTCAACAAGGTCGAGATGGCACGCGCGGCGATCGGCAATGTCTGCGCCATGACGACCTGTGGCTCTGGGGTGATCTTGCCATTGTTGATGATGTAGATCCGGCGGAGCGGCGGCGAGGAATAGAACCGGTCGAAGTCGGAAAATGCGACCGGAAACGGAGCGACGAAGACATCGCGCGTGACGCCGCCATCGACGTGCATTTCCTCGAAACGCTTGCCGTCGACCTCGACGTCGATGGCGACCGGCGGAAACAGGCCCGGGACGGCGGCGGATGCCAAAATGATCTTGCGCGCCAGCTCCAGCGCATCGGGGTGGCCGCTGGCGGCGATGGCGCCCATGTTCCAGACGACCGGGCGTTGCGCATCAAGATTGGTGGTGCCGAGCAGGAGCAGGCGGCCCTTGCCATGTTCGACTGCGATTTCGTGCAGCAGACGCGGCGTCACGTATTTGGCGATGGCTGCGGCCAGGGGCGCGGTGTCGACGGCCGACACGCCACTCAAGATGCCAGTGAGGCCCTGGATGACCACCAAATCGGCCAGATTGGATTCGGTCCAGATGCGCGTGAGGGCTCTATCGTAACGTGGTCCCAGATACGCGAAAGGCGCGATGATAGCCCCGGCGCTGACGCCGGTTACGATCTGAAAGTCCGGCCGGCCGCCGCGTGCGCTCCAGCCAGCCAGCACACCGGCACCGAACGCGCCATAGGCACCGCCACCGGAGAGTGCGAGCACATTGACCAAAGGCCGTGCCTGGCCTGATCTGGCAACCGCAGGTGCGACGGGTCGACCGTTTCGCTCGCTTCCCAAATGGCCGCGCAAGGCGATCGCGAGATCGCTGGGAACCTCGTCGCCCCAGACGCGAACGCCGGGAAGTCCAGTGATCATGGCTCGGTTTTGGAGCGGGGCTTCGGCGATGCCGTTGCGTGGCGTCAGTGCTGCGCAGCCCGAAAGCAGCGCCGCCCCAGCAGTCGCGCTACCGAAGAAAAAAGCGCGACGCGACACGGTGCCGGCATGTCCAGCAGCGCCGATTTCACTGTCGCCAGTTTGGGAAGGCATCAACACAACATCCTACGCGTCAGGGCGATGACTCCCATGGCGAAGGGTGAGGCAAGTCAAGCGGTCGGCACCATGTTTCGCGCCGACGTGATAAATAAGCGCTAAAGCGCTGACGCCAGCGTCCAGTGCACTTGCTCAATGCAGGCTGGGATCGGCATAGATGCGCAAAAACAGCATGACCCAGAAGCCGAGCAGGCTGATGACGCCCAACGTATAGGCTAGCGCACGAAACCGTACGATGTTGGGTCCAAGGTGGATCGCGGCGTGCACAATCCGCGAAAGCACGAAGATCCAAGCCAGCGCCACGAGGACGTAGTCGGTTTTGCGCAGGATGAGTGCGAACGCCACGCCGACGAAGAACAGCATCGGCATTTCGAACTGGTTCTTGAAGTTGTCCGACGCCTGCTTGGCAGCGTCAGACCATTGATGCTTCCCGAGCGCGACATCCTGCGCGTCAGGCGACGTCCGGCTGGCCGACAGGGATTGCGCTCGCGTGCGTCCGAGCCAGATGACGACACAGAACGTCAATAGAACCTGCACGAAGACAGGCGACATCAGGCTTGTAGCGAGCATGGGAATCTCTGTTGCAAGGTGCGGCGGACATGCGCGACGGGCATGAACCATGGGCGGGAGCAGAATGCTGTCATGCGGAGCCGTGCGTGACAAGCAGCGCGTCAGAACCCGCTCAGTCGCAGGGCCAAAGCGCCGGTCGAGGCAACCGCCAGCACGGCGACGACATTCCAGTGCCGCCAGAGCAACAGGAATGCACTGACGGCTGCCAACACAACGACTTTCCAATCGAGTGTTGCCAAATCCGGCGTCCACAGTTTCAGCAGTCCAATCTGGTTGAGCGAAACGCGGGCGAAAAAGACGTGCAGTGCGAACCAGAGGGTAAGGTTCAAAATCACGCCGACGACGGCCGCCGTCACGCCTGCCAATGCGCCCTTGAGCTTCGGCTGGCTGTTCAACCATTCGACATAGGGCCCGCCCGTGAAGACCCACAGGAAACAGGGCGCAAAGGTGGCCCACAGCGTAATCAATGCGCCGGCGATGCCCATCGCCAGCGAAGTCCCTCCCCCACCGTGACGATAGCCGGCGAGATAGCCGACGAACTCGGTGACCAGAATAAGCGGGCCGGGCGTGGTCTCGGCAAGACCGAGACCATCCATCATTTCGCCGGCGGTGATCCAACCGTATTGCGTGGCGACGTCCTGCCCCATGTAGGCTAGCACCGCATACGCGCCACCGAACGTCACGACCGCGAGCTTTGAGAAAAAGTAGCCGATCTGGGCCAGCACATGACCTTTACCGAAAATCGCAGCGACGGCGACGAGTGGTGCGATCCAGATCACTGCCCATGTCGCGGCCGTTGCCAATGTGCGCGACAGCGGCACGCCATGCACACGATCCGATGCAGCCTTCGCAGCCGCAGTCGTGCTTTGTCGCATCGACAGCAGGTAACCGATGCAGGCGGCGGCCAACACCAGAACCGGATACGGCGCACCGAAGAAGAAGATGGCCACAAACGAAAGCACCGCGAGCATCCAATGCTCCGGCGCTTTCAACGCTCGCTTCGCAATGCGCAACAACGCTTCGATGACGATCACCAGCACTGCGGCCTTGATGCCGAGAAAAATTGCCTCGATGGTGGGCACGTTGCCGAAGGCGGCGTAGATCATCGACAGCGTCAGCACCACGCACGCGCCGGGCAGGACGAACAACAGCCCTGCCGTCAGCCCGCCGCGAATGCCGTGCATGCGCCAGCCGATATAAGTTGCCAACTGCATGGCCTCGGGTCCCGGCAGCAGCATGCAAAAATTCAAGGCATTCAGGAAGCGCCCGTCGTCGATCCATTTGCGCTCGTCGACGAGCATGCGATGCATCAGTGCAATCTGACCGGACGGACCGCCGAACGACAGTAGGCCGATGCGCAGCCAGACGGCGAACGCCTGTCGATAACTGGGCTGTGTGATCTCAGGGGCTGCGGTGACGTCCAACATTGAACTATTTTCCTGCGCGCAGCGGCACGACCGGAAATGTCGTACCGCTCGCGAGATGACAATTTGCGCCGCGATCGGCGCAACGATCAGACCGAATCGACTCTCCGATTACGTCACGCTTTTCGCCACCGGCCAGTTGTGCGTTTCAGCGGTTGCGTCGCGGCACCACCGATAGAAAGCGTCGTACATGACCATGGCCGCATCGAGCTGTGCAAGATCGTCCTTGAACATGCGTGAATAGCCCAGCGAAGCGGCAACCAGACCTGCCGCTTCAGGTGCGAGATCGAGGCGTGCGGTGTCGGCGCCGCGCACGATCTTTGCGAGGTGCAACAGCGCGGGCTGCGCCAGGCCGAACTCCTCGATCATGGTATCGAAGGTGCAGGTCTCGCCGCGATGACTCCAGTGCACGCCATCGATGTCGAACGGCGTGGCGCCGAAACGCTCTGAAACCGCCTGCACCTCTGCGGGGGCGACGAACAGAAACACTGCCGACGGATCGACGAAACGCTTGATGAGCCACGGGCAGGCGATGCGATCGATTTTCGGTCGTGCCCGCGTTACCCACACCGTGCGGCCTTCAGCGTCGCGCGGTGGCAGATTGAAAGCCGGTACTTGCGAATGTCCTGCGGCACGCCAAGCCATGATCCCGCCCTCGAGCGATTGCGCAGTTACGCCCTCGTGGCGCAACCAAGCGGCGACGCCCTGGCTCAGTTTCTGCCCCTTGTGGCACACGACTACGACAGACTTGCCGACATAACTTCTGGCCCAGGTCTGCACCTGACGGAAGTCGCGCCGGTGAGAGCCGGGGATAAACCGCGGATCAGCGTGAAAATCCTCGTCGATGCAAACGTCGACGAGCGTCGGCGCGTCGGGCAAGCCGACGAGCCGGGAGAGCTGGGCGACTGTGATTTCAGTTGGAGAGGGCATGAGCGTCCTTCCTCTGTGCGAGGTTGCCGGTGTCGGTCAAAATGACATCGATGGCTGATGGACGCGATTATCAGGCCGAAGCCTCACGGGGCAATCGCGGTGTCCCCTTGGGCCGAAATATGCCTCGCGCGCGGGTTTTGTCAACGGCTCATGCGTACGCGGCTGGTGCGGACGCGGCGGGAACCTTGCCATGACGCTGGCAAACGGCAGTGCAATTGTGCGACGTTGCCGGTCACGCTTGCACCAATCGTCGAGGACACACCGCCATGCGCGAAGCCAAAGAATTCGATCTGGTGATTTACGGCGCGACGGGCTTTACCGGCCAACTTGTTGCCGAGTATGTGGCCAAGCGCGTGGCAGGGGGCTTAGCTGTGCGGTGGGCGATGGCCGGCCGCAATCTGGATAAGCTGGCAACCGTGCGCGATGCGGTCGGCGCCCCCAACGATTTGCCGTTGATTGCGGCCGACGGAGACGACATCTCGTCGCTGAGCTCGATGGCGGCACGCACGCAAGTCGTCCTGACCACAGTTGGCCCCTATCAACTTTATGGGTCAGGATTGGTAGCAGCCTGCGCGACGCGCGGAACCGACTACGTCGATCTCTGTGGTGAACCGGCCTGGATGGCCGAGATGATTGACAGTTACGACGCGAAGGCCAAAACGACAGGCGCGCGCATCGTGTTTTCGTGCGGGTTCGACAGCATTCCGTTCGATCTGGGCGTGCACTTTCTGCAGCAAGCGGCGCTCGCCCAATTGGGTGCGACGGTGCCGCGTGTGAAAGGTCGCGTACGCAAAATGAAGGGCACGTTTTCAGGCGGCACGGCGGCGAGCCTGAAGGCGACGATGGCGGCGGCGGCGAAAGATCCACTTGTTTACCAGCGTTTGCGCGATCCGTTCGCGTTGACGCCCGGCTTCGTCGGACCCAAGCAGCCGCACGGCATGAAACCAGAGATCGATCCGGCCCTCGACGCCTGGGTCGCCCCCTTCATCATGGCGGCGATCAATACGCGCAACGTGCACCGGACGAACTATCTGCTGGGGCAGACTTATGGCGCGGATTTTATCTATGACGAGATGCTGATCACGGGGCCGGGCGACAAGGGTAAGGCAATGGCCGAAGCCGTTGCCTCCGATCGCTCGATGGGCGGCGAGGGCGGACCGAAACCAGGCGAGGGACCAAGTAAGGCCGAGCGCGAAGCAGGCTATTACGACGTGTTGTTCATCGGCGAAGCAAACGACGGGAAAGCGCTACGCGCCAGCGTTTCCGGCGACATGGACCCCGGCTATGGGTCCACATCGAAGATGATCACCGAAAGCGCGTTGTGCCTCATCGAGGATGTGCCGGTGAGCGCGGGCGGCATCTGGACGCCCGGCGCGCTGATGGCTGAAGCGTTGACCAAGCGCCTGCAGCAGCACGCCGGGCTGACGTTCAAGATGGAGTAAGGCCAGCAAGCCGAAGACAGCGCAGGCGCTTCGGATTCGAAGCGCGTCATTCCAAAGTTTCCAGCATGCGCTGCAACATCATTTTGCGGGGCACCAACGACGACACGAACAGGTGCTCGTCGAGCGTATGCGCGCCAGCGCCGTCGCAGCCGAGACCATCGAGCGTCGCGACTTTGTGAGCGGTGAAATTGCCATCGCTGCCGCCGCCGGTATGGACGCCGACGAGGTCGATGCCGAATTCCCGCGCGCAGACTTTGGCATGATTGAACAGCGCGCGCCCGGCGACTGTTTCCTCATAGGGAGACCGGTTCATGCCGCCCGTCACTTCGATGGTCACGTCGCGGGTTCGCGGCGTCAGCGTCGTCAACCGGCGATGCATTTCGGCAGCGTCGGCCATGCTGTTGACGCGGAGATCGATGGTGGCGGAACAAGATTGCGGCACCACGTTTTCGGCCGTGCCGCCCTCGATCTGCCCGACGTTGACGGTGATACCCCGCGCGTAATTTGTCATCGCTTCGATGGCGATGATCTGGTGCGCCATTTCGACGATCGCGCTGCGGCCGTCGGCGTGGCGAACGCCCGAGTGCGAGGGGCGGCCGTGCGTGGTGATGTCGTAGCGGCCGACGCCTTTGCGCGCG
>JANLYD010000226.1:0-15374 GCA_031365465.1 Hyphomicrobiaceae bacterium | reverse complement strand
GCTTTGGATGCGGTGATCAAGCTGCCGAGGGCGGCCGTTACGGCGGTAGAAAGTTCGGGGAGTGCCAGCATTCTGCGTTCCAGGGTTCGGCGGTCGATCAGCTCTTCGTCAGCTTCGCGAGTTCAGCGGCTTCATAGGCCGCCAGTGTCTCGCGCCACACGTCGGGGCCAGTATCCATATTACCCGATCGGCCCCCCAATTCGCCAGCAACGTTTGCAGTCCTGCATTTTCGTACGGGACGGTCATGCCATCCCACAGTTCAATCTTTTCAGGCAGCGAATTCGTCGACGGTGAAAGGCTGTGGCTCGCGTTTGACCGGTTTCGCCATGCGCAAATGCTTTTAAACGATGCCGCGATAAATGTCGGAAAGTGGCAGTTCCGCTTCGAACTGGCGGCCCTTGAGTGTGCAACGGTTGTCCAAGCCCGCGATCTCGACAGGCTCATCAGGAAAATTGCCATCGTCGCCTCGCTGCCACACGAGCAGCGCTGGTTCGCTTTGGCTGGCGACGATGTAGGCGTCGAGCGAAGCAATCGAAAGATACTCGGAAACCTTAGCGTTGAGATCGGTGGCGGTGGTTGAAGGTGACAAAACCTCAACGATCACGACCGGCTGTGCGGTGGACAAACTGTCGCCAGGTTCGGTCGCGGGCTCGACCACGATGTCTGGATATCGCGCTGACGTGCCGATTTTCACGCCCCGATCGTGGATCATCGATAACTTGCTAGCATCGATCTGTTGACGCAGAAGCATGCCGATTTGCGAGGCCACAAGGCCATGTCGCTTGGTGCCGTCGGTCATCTGCTGCACGATTACGCCCCGTTCGAGTTCGTAACGCTGTTCGGGATGCTCAGCGGCAAAGTGGAAAAACGTTTCGACGTCGACCCTGGCAAAAGTGTTCATGGCGTCACCTGAGCGTTATCGCGCGATCGTCCCTGTGCGCCTGATCTTCTTCTGCAGCAGCAGAATACCATACACCAATGCTTCGGCGGTGGGGGGGCAGCCGGGCACGTAGATGTCGACGGGCACGATGCGGTCGCAGCCGCGCACGACGGCGTAGGAATAGTGATAATAGCCACCGCCATTGGCGCATGAGCCCATGGAGATGACGTAGCGCGGCTCCGGCATCTGGTCGTAAACTTTGCGCAGCGCCGGCGCCATCTTGTTGGTGAGCGTGCCGGCGACGATCATCACATCTGATTGGCGGGGGCTGGCACGCGGCGCGAAGCCGAAACGCTCGACGTCGTACCGCGGCATGGACGCCTGCATCATCTCGACCGCACAGCACGCCAACCCGAACGTCATCCACATGAGCGAGCCCGTGCGCGCCCAGTTGATGAGGTCGTCGGTCGTGGTGACCAGGAATCCCTTGTCGGCGAGTTCGTTCGACAACTCGCCGAAGCCGCGATCGTTCGGCATGATCAGCGCTTTGCCGCCGATCGGAGCAACCGAGGCCGTGCCCTCGGCGGGTTTGTCGTAAGCCGGTGAACCGGGAAGAATCAATGCCATTGCCGCGCTCCGTTGCGCTCGGGGATGTAGGCTGTGCTGGTAGCCCACGCAAGGGCACCGCGCAACCGGTCCGATCGTCGCCGCAGCGGATCGCAGGTTGGGACCGGCCCTCGCAAACCGCTAGGCACCGAAAGGGGCGTCGGCACGAGCGCGATCAGTTCGTCTTGACCGGTTTCGCAGCTTTCGCGATGGCCTTTTCCAAATCCTGGCGCTCTTCGCAGCCCTTGGGGCAGATGCTGACGAGCTTCACGAGATTGGCCTTGGCTTTGTCCATTTCCCCCAACTCGACGAACATCTGTCCCTGATATTCGAGCGCGCCTTTGTGGACGGGGTCGTAGTCGAGCGCTTTGGCGTAATAGGTCGCCGCCTGCTTATAATCGCCGGTTTTGCGCAGGCTGAACCCCAGCAGATTATAGACGTCGGCGTGCTCGTGGGTCGCGAGATACGGCGTCAGTTCGACGATCGCACCTTTGAAATTCTTGGCCTTGATCATCGCCCGCGCCACCTTCAAATCCGGCGCATCCTTCGATCCGACCGTACCCGCCGCGAACGCGGATGTGGACATTGCCAGCGCGACGGTGATCGTGGCGAGGCGGGGCGTTGTACGAAACATTCGCATGGCTGTATCCTATGGTGTCCGCAGACTGGAACAAATGTATGACGCAAGTCGCCGCGCAAACAACTCCCTCTGCATGGCTCTAATCGATTTTGCCTCCGGCGCATCCGCATGATAATGTGCTCAGCGGTTGCGTGTGGCAAGGTTTCACACCCGCACGAGTGCCGCACGCTGCAGTTCAAAGGCGTCCGCCATGAACCGTCGACGATTGCTTGTCGGATTGAATTCCGTTGCAGCCACCACGAGCGTCAGATCAGCGGCAGCCGAGGGTGCGGGGCCGACAACATACGACGAGGCCGTCAAGGTCGTTTGGCGCCCGCTCGATGCAACGGGCGGTGTGAGCGAAATCGTGCGCGCGGGGACGCTCGGCGCCAACAGTCACAATACTCAGCCGTGGCGCTTCACGGCCTCCGATACGCAGATCACGATCAAGCCTGATTTCAGTCGACGCTGCCCGGCTGTCGACCCCGATGACCATCACCTGTTCGCGTCCTTGGGATGTGCCGTCGAGAACATGGTACAAGCCGCAGCAAAACTCGGGTTCGGATCGCAAGTATCGTTCGCGCCCGGCAGCCTTGACCGGATCGCGATCACACTTGATCGCGCTACGCCATCCGGCACTGAACTGGCTGATGCGATCTGGCAACGTCAGAGCACACGCGGCGCATATGATGGCCGCGCCTTGAGTACGGAAGAGCTGCAAAAGATCCGTGGTGCCGGCACACAGAATGGCGTCGAGTGCATGCTGGTGACAGATCGCGCTCGCCTGGAGTCTATCTTGAATTATGTCGTGCAGGGCAACACCGCGCAGATGCGCGACAGTGCATTCATGGCAGAGCTTACCGGCTGGATCCGGTTCAACGACGGCATGGCGCTCGAGAAGCGCGACGGACTGGCAGCGCGCACGTCTGGCAATCCATCCCTACCAGCGTGGATCGCCAAGCGCCTTTTGCCCTTCGTGATGACCGAGAAGGGCGAAAACGACAAGTATGCAAAGCACATCCGGTCGTCGGCGGGGCTGGCAGTTTTTGCGGCGGCGTCTGATGACAAGGCAGGGTGGTTGGAGGCCGGGCGCGCTTTTCAGCGATTTGCGCTGCAAGCGACAGCTCTCGGAATCCGGCAAGCGTTCGTCAATCAACCCGTGGAGGTCGCGTCGCTACGGCCACAACTTGCCTCGTATCTCGGACTTGGCCGTCGGCGGCCAGATTTGGTAGTCCGGTTCGGTCGCGGGCCGTTGCAACCGCCCTCGCTGCGTCGGCCCATCGAGGCGGTCATCGAGCGGCTATGAACGATGAACACGGCAACCGATGAGACGCCTTCGGTCGGTCTGGCCCCTCACGCCCTCTCCACGAACGCATCCACGACGCGCTTCCGGCCGGCGTCGTCGAATTCGATGGTGAGTTTGTTGCCGTCGACTTCGACGACGGTGCCGGCGCCGAGCTTCTGATGCGTGACGCGTTCGCCCTTCAGGAAGCCCAGGCCCGGAGCGCTGGAGGCGGCAACGAGTTCGCCTTCGATGGTTTTGGGGCCACGCTTTGGGACCGGCTTTGCGGTTTGGAACTTGGATTTGCCTGCGCCCATCCCGCCGCTTGAAAAATTGCCAGTGCCGGCATAGCTGCCGCCGCCTGAACTCGAAGCGCCGCTCGACGCACCGCCGTTGGCCGCTCCGCTCCCCTGGCCCTTCCAGTGCTGCTGGGCGCGTTGCCAGCCGGGCGTGCTGTAGGTGCTTTCGTAGGGTGACGGGACGTTGTCGTCGAAACGGCTCTTGCCGTACGGGTTCTGACGGCCACCAAATGCGCCTGGACCTGCAAAATTCTGGTACGCGCCGCCGAACGGGCTTTTCGCCTCCGTCACTTCCACGTGCGCCTCGGGCAACTCGTCGACAAAGCGCGAGGGCACCGCACTTTGATAAAGCCCGCGCAACCTGCGGTTTTGTGCGAACGAGACGCGCACGTTGTGCTTGCCGCGCGTCAGGCCGACGTACGCCAGCCGCCGCTCTTCCTCCAATCCCTCCAGCCCGCTTTCGTCGAGCGAGCGTTGATGGGGAAACAGGCCCTCTTCCCAGCCGGTCAGAAACACGGTGCCGAATTCGAGGCCCTTGGCGGCATGCAGCGTCATCAGCGACACGCGATCTCCGTCGTCGCCGCTGGCGGTGTCCATCACCAGCGAGACGTGTTCGAGGAAACCCGCCAAGGTCTCGAACTGCTCCATGAAGCGCACGAGTTCCTTGAGGTTTTCGAGCCGCGCCTGCGATTGCGGACCTTTGTCGGCCTGCCACATCGCAGTATATCCGCTTTCGTCGAGGATCAGTTCTGCCAACTCGGTGTGGCTGACGCGGTCCATCTGACGCCGCCAGTGGTCGAACTGGGCGAGCAGATCACGAAAGCCGCGCCGCGCCTTGCCGCCCAGTTCCTCCGTCTCGATGATTTCGCGGGTGGCAATCGTCATCGGGATCGAGCGGGCGCGCGCGTATTCCAGGATGCGTTTGACGGAGGTCTCGCCGAGCCCGCGCTTGGGTACGTTGACGATGCGTTCGAACTTCAGGTCGTTGAGCGGATTGGCGACGACCTCGAGATAGGCGATGGCGTCCTTGATTTCCTGCCGCTCATAGAAGCGCGGGCCGCCGATCACACGATAGGGCAGTCCCAACGTGATGAAGCGGTCTTCCATCGCGCGCATCTGCGCCGACGCGCGCACCAGGATCGCGATTTCGTTGAGCGGATGCTGTGTTTTCTGCAGGCGTTCGATCTCGTCACCGACCGTGCGGGCTTCTTCTTCGTCGTCCCACACGCCGGTGACAGACACTTTCGCACCCATCGCGCCGTCCGTGAACAGCGTCTTGCCCAGCCGGCCCTTGTTCTTGTCGATCAGCCCACCGGCAGCGCCCAGAATGTGCCCGTCCGAGCGGTAATTGCGCTCGAGACGAATGACCACGGCACCGGGAAAATCCTTGTCGAAGCGCAGAATGTTGTCCACTTCAGCGCCGCGCCAGCCGTAGATCGACTGATCGTCGTCGCCGACGCAGCACAGGTTCGGGCAGCCCTGCGCCAGCAGGCGAAGCCACATGTATTGCGCGACGTTGGTGTCCTGATACTCGTCGACGAGCATGAATTTGAAGCGCCGGTGATAGTCGGCCAGCACATCCGGATGGGTCTGGAACAGGCGGATGCATTCGAGCAGCAGATCGCCGAAATCGCAGGCGTTGAGATCCTTCAGGCGCTGCTGATAGGCGGCATACAACTTCAGCCCCGTGCCGTTGCCGAAACTCTGCCCCTCGCCCGCCGGCACCTTGTCAGGCGTCAGCCCGCGATTTTTCCAGCTGTCGATCAGGTTGGCCAACTGGCGCGCGGGCCAGCGCTCCTTGTCGAGCCCCTCGGCTTCGATCACCTGTTTCATCAGCCTCAGCGTGTCGTCCATGTCGAGGATCGTGAACCCCGACTTCAATCCGACCAGTTCCGCATGCCGGCGCAGGATCTTGACGCCGATGGAGTGGAACGTGCCGAGCCACGTCATGCCCTCTACCGCGCCGCCGATCAGCGCGCCGATACGCTCGCGCATCTCGCGTGCGGCCTTGTTGGTGAAGGTGACGGCCAGCACCTGGCTCGGAAACGCACGGCCAGTGGCCAGAATATGCCCGATGCGGGTGGTCAAAACGCGTGTTTTGCCAGTTCCGGCGCCGGCCAGCACGAGCACTGGCCCATCCAATGTCTCGACGGCCTTGCGTTGCTCGGGATTGAGGCCCGCCAGATACGGCGGGGCGGCGTGTTGCATCGCGCGCTGCGACAAGCTGAGGCCACCGCCGTTGGACCCACGGTCGGAAGCGCCGCCGGAACCGCCATCGGCGGCCGCGAACGCGGGAAAGGGCATGGGTGAAGAGATGGTCATGCACCACGTCTATCATAAACGATCATGGCGGGCATGCGGCTTGCCGCGCGTTACTCACAGCAGATCGGGTGCGCAACGGCCCGCCGCAAGGTCTGCGGTGCGACCAAAGTCGCCCCGGCTTCGGCTGTGAGCGGCTAACTGTTTGGTGTAGATTGACCATCGCGCGGACCCGCAGATGTGGCATAACATCGGTCGGTGTCCGACGAGGATGCAGACATGTTTTCCCGATGGATCGCCGCCATGCCGTTAGGCGCACATCTGACCATTTTGCCGGTTTCGCCACCTAGACCGCGTCGTTGCGCATGAACAACATTTTGATCACCATTGGCGTGTTGATTGTCGCAGTGTTGTCGGCGCTGTTCGCGGTACCCTATTTCGTCGATTGGAACGGCTATCGCGGCGTCATCGAAGAGGAGGCGAGCCGCATCGTCGGCCGAGACGTTCGGATTGGCGGTGACATCAAGCTTCAACTGTTGCCCGCGCCTTCGTTCGTGATCGAAAAGCTTCGTGTTGCCGACGTGGCGACCGGCTCCGGCGAGCCACTCTTTCGCGCCGACCGGGTCGATGCGAAGCTGTCGATCGTCCCGTTGGCGCGCGGCATTCTCGAAGCCAACCAGATCGAACTCGTGAAGCCGGTGCTGCGGTTTGTGGTCGACGATGCCGGGCAGGGCAACTGGCGATCCCTGTCGCGCGGTACCGTTTCACCGCATTTCATGCCCAACGATGTCGCGCTGCAATCGGTCAAAATCACCGACGGCACGTTCAGCGTGTTCGACCGCAGCGGCGCGCGGGAGCGGATTGTGCTGACGCATATCGGCGGCCAGGTGTCGGCGCCGGCTCTGGAAGGTCCCTATCGGTTTCGTGGCACCTTCGGCGAGGGACAGGGCGGTCGCGACCTGCGGTTCACTACGCTGCCGCCAGACGCAGACGGGGTCGTCCAGTTCAAGGTAAACCTGAAGGATCTGGCGAGCAATGCGGCCGCCACCCTCGATGGCCGCCTGCGCGATCTCGGCGGTCAACCGCAATTGACCGGCGAACTTTCGGCGGTGTTTCCGCTGCTTGACGCGGCGTCCGGCCAGCCAGCGGGCGCGAAACCCCTGTCCACACCCACGGCCGACCTCAAAGCCAATATTGTCGGCAATGCCACGGAGGTGTCGCTGAACCAGTTGTCGGTCGCGTTCGAAGGCTCTGGCCGGCCGGAGGTGCTGGCGGGCGGCGCGATCATATCGTGGCAGGGCCAGCGCACACTCGTTACCAAGCTGGCGGCGCCGTGGATCGACCTCGACAACGTGCTCGGCAATCCCAAGGGCGCCAATCCACTGTTGGCACTGGCCAATTTCGCGCAGCGTATCAACGGGCTCGGCAGCAATCTCGGCGCGGCGACAGCGGTGCTGGAAATCGATCAGGCGAGCCTCGGTCACGACAGCGTTGGCGGCATCCACATCGAGGCGCGCAGCAGCGGTGGCGTGCTGGCAGTCGAGCAGTTGCGCGCCAGTCTGCCGGGCGGCACCAAAGTGGAGATACAGGGCCGCATCGCCGGCGAGGGCGGTGCCACGACGTTCGACGGCGACTTGACGATGAGCGGCACCAGCTTGGCGCGCGCCGCCGGATGGGCGACGGCCGGCCGCACCGTGATCAGTTCCGCCAACGACGTGCCGTTCCGAATGCGCGGCCGGTTGACGTCTGAGCCGGCGCGGGCAGGGCTGCGCGATATCTTTGCCGAAGTCGGCGACAGCACCATCGAAGGCGAGATCGACTACGCCTGGACCGGCGCGCGTAAATTGCGTGTTGCCCTCGACGGTCCTCGCATCGACGCCCGCTCGCTGGCCCCCGACACGTTCAGTCTCCAGTCGTTGTCGACGGCCTTGAGCGATGCAGCCGACAAACCTGCGGCCGGACCTGCAATTTCGGTCAGTCTCAAGACTGCGGAGCTGGTGCTACCAGACCAGATTTTGCGTGACGTATCCGCCAGCCTCGACAGCAGCGGCGGCGCTCTGGTCGTACAGCGGCTGCAGTTCAGCGGCGATCACGGCGTCGCGGTCTCCCTCGATGGGCGTCTAGGCGGTGCCAGTCAGTTGCGCGGCGCGATCGCAGCCGCCGATCCCGAAGGCCTCAAGATGCTGTCCGAGTTCTTGGGCTTTCCCCTGCATGTCTTGGTTTCGCAGAACATGCTGCCGGACGTACTGCCGCTGCGCCTCGCAGGAACGATCTCGCCGCCTGCCGTACCCGGAGCCAAGGGCGCGGTCGTGACGCTCGACGGACGCCTCGGGCTCGCCGACACGAAGATCACTGTCGCGCTCGGCGCTGGACGCGACGCTTGGCGAACCGCTGCAGCTGACGTCGATCTCGTGATGCTGGCGCCCGCCGACGCACAATTGGCAGCCAAGCTGTTGGCGGCTTTGCGTCTTGAAACGCTGGCGCAGCCGACATCCCCATTCCCTCTTGGTCCAGCTTCGGCTGCGGCGACGTCGGCCGACAAGACGGGCACCGCGTCGACACGGCTGGCCCTGCGCGCAACCGGCATCCCGGCCGATGGCTTGGCCACTGCCGCGCGCTTCGACAGTCCCGAATTGACGGCCTATATCGATGGCCTTGCCCATGTTTCGGCCGCCGGGTCGATCCATTTGACTGGCGATCTGACGATTGATGCGCGCGATAGCCGTGCGGCACTCGACGCGCTGAGCGGATTGCGCTTGGGGCTGACCGATCCACTGGTGCTGCAAGGAACGGCTCGGATAACCGCGCGCGATGGCGGCGTCACGCTCGGCAAAATCGCGTTGTCGAACGGCAGCGGCGAGCGTATCTCCGGACGACTTGCGTTTGCGCCACCACCACTTGGTGGAACGGCCGCTGCCGAGACGCGACAGATCAATGGCGAGTTGACCCTGTCGGCGCTCGAACTCGAGACGTTGCTGGCCCCGGTTCTGGTCAGCCGGTCGGCGGAGCAGCAGGCGGCGATCAAGGTGGCGGCGGGGCGGGCGGGTGTCTGGCCTGATGCAAACTTCGATTTCCGGCGCAATCGATCGGTGGCGGCGACAGTCACGCTCAACGCGGAACGGCTGTCGATCGGTGACGACATCGGCCTCACGGACGTGGGTTTGACGCTGGTCAACCGCTCCGGCGGTCTGGAAATTCGCGATCTGAAAGGCGCCGGCCTCGGTGGCCGATTGCGCGGCACGGCGACCATTATGGGCACGCCCACCGGCGCTGCTGTCAATGCCAAGTTCGACCTCGCCGGCGCGAACCTCGCAAAATTCGGTGGAAGCGGCACCGCAGATGTGAGCGTCGATCTGAGCGGCACAGGTATCAATCCCGCTGGCATCGTCTCGGCCATGTCCGGCAAAGGAGTGCTTAAACTCGCTGCCGCGACTGCCCGAGAAATCGCACCGGAGACGCTTCAGGCCGCGATCGATACGGCGCTCAAGGCGCCATCCGAAACCGTCGTCGGCGTGTTGCGATCGACGCTCGCTGCAGACATCGCCCGCGTGCCCGTCGCCATCGGCACACGCACTGTCGACATTGCGGCGCAGGACGGTGTCGGACGCATTGCGCCGTTGACAATAGCGAGTGGAGCTGGCCGCGTGTCGGGAAGTTTGGCGCTGGATTTTGCGACCTTCGCATTGAGCGGCGATTGGCGCGTCGAAACGAGGATGCCGCCGTTGCCCGTGGCCCCATCACTACCGGGGCAGCCCATCGTCGCGCCCCAACCAACACCAGCAACCATGCTGCCGCCGGTCGTGAGCCGATTTACGTTCGCACCCAGTCAGCTCGGCTCGGCGAAACTAGGCCGGCGTCAGAACCTGGAAACCGAGCCGCTCGAACGCGAGTTGGCTGTCCGCAAGGTCGAGCACGATCTCGCTGAGCTTGAGCGCTTGCGGCGCCTGGACGAGGAGCGCGCCGCTGCCCGCCTGCGGGAAGAAGCCGCCGCAGAAGCAGCCAAAACCTGGCAATCGGAAACGCGCACCATCACCAGCCCCACCGAGCCGCCGGTGCAGCGCCAGTAAGCCGGGGCTCAGCCCTTCGAGCGGGCGATGGTTTTGATGGGGCCGCGCGGCCGGCCCGAGCGCTCGGCGATGTCGGCGTCCTGCGCCTCGAAATACGTTTGTGCTGCCAAGTCGCCATCGAGCCCGGAAACCTCGGACGACGCGATTTTCCGGTTCGACGATAGAGTGCCGTCTTCGTAGACGATGTCGAACGACACGAATTCAACACGGGCGGTAGGTTTTCTGCGCGCCATGACGGCCTCCGAATCTGAATTGATACCGGCTCGGGTCGCATGGCGACCGCGCACGCGCATCCACAGTGTGTGACGCGGGCGAGATGTCAGCCAATCGAACGAACCTGTTGTCCGAGATCGTCGTGCTGTACAGCGCCACAGCGCCATTGCTTTAGACAAGTGGCCGTCATGCGCGGATGCATGAGACCTGATCGACGATCGAATGTGTGTAGCGCTACATGGTGCACGCAGCACCGCATTGCAAATGGCGTATCGGCGCATCCAAGCAGCGGCGCTATCGGCGCATCGAGTCGAATGGCGCTTCCCGCGCATGGATACGCGCCGCTCACTCGACAGCCTCCTGTCGAACTCAAGGTTCGCACAAATAAAATGGCCCTGTCCTGCGACAGGGCCACAAATCAAGCCGGAAGACCGGACCAGATTAGTCTTTCTGGATGTTGCCGACGGCAATTTTGCCTGAACGGCGATCTTCCTGGGTGTCGAAGGAAACTTTGTCGCCTTCGTTCAGCATGTGGATGCCAGCGCGCTCGAGCGCAGTCGCATGGACGAACACGTCCTTGCTGCCGTCATCGGGCTGAATGAAGCCGAAGCCTTTTTTGTCGTTGTAGAACTTAACGGTACCTTTGATCATGTCTCAGTCCTTGGAGTCAGTAACAGACGACCGGGACACCTGCTTTGCAACGCGCCAGATCGGTTTCGATTTTTCGGTGAAGGCTTGACTAGGCGTTGTGCGCGACGGCAAGACAACCGGACATTGCGCCCGGCCAAAATTCGATTGCAGCTTCTATCGTGACGCCGCGTCAAGGGCAAGGGGAAAGTGGGGAGTGGAAAAGGGGCGCCGGCCTTTTTTGCCTGGGCTCATGTGCATACGACTTCCCAGGGGTTGATGACGCTGAGACCGAGGCCACTGAAATCGCTAATATTGCGTGTTGCGAGGTGAAGGACGTGTTCCAAGGCAGTGGCCGCAATCAGCGCGTCCGCGAGATGTAAGACACGCCCGTTGGCTTCGGCATCGGCGCGCAACTCTCCGGCGCGACGGGCAAGCATTCGGTCGATGTCGATCACGGCCTTGTCGAAAGTGATAAGGAGACTATGGACGGCCGTTTCGAGGTCTGTACGGCGTTTGCTCAGGGGCAAGCGGCAGATGCCAAAATGCAGTTCGTGTACCGTTACAACTGACACGAAGGCGCGATCAAGTTGGTCTAGAAACCGGAGGACATTCTTATCTGGTGTTCGTTTCGTGGTCTCCGAAATCACGTTAGTGTCTAGCAGGATGGTCATGATTTCCTCTTCCGAGGAGGCGAAACAGCCTCGAACGGGATCTCGCGAGGCGGATCGTTGCGATCCGCCAGTTGCAGCTCATCCAGCTCCTTAACGGCACGCGGCATATTCTCGACAAGCCACGAACCTAGCGGACGAGCCGTGGGGTTTAGCTTGTCCCAAACATCCTCGGGCACGACGACGTAGCGTCGCTGCGCGCCGATGCGCTGCGGCCCTTCGGTGCTTGCTAATCGCAAAATCTCTGACAGGCGAGCTTTAGCGTCGGCGATGGTCCATACGTGGGTCATGGGTCGATGGTGGAGTTAACATTTGCTGTAACTAGACCATACTAGTCTATGTATCCCAATAGCTCAAGCAATTGCGTCCCTCACTCCAACTTCATCATCGCCCGCGCTTCGGCTGGGGTGGCGATTGCTCGGCCAGTGTCGCGCGCGATGTTCGCGAGCGCCGTCACGAGTTGGCCGTTGGAGGTCGCGGCCTTGCCGTCGGGGAGATAGAACGTGTCTTCGAGGCCGGAGCGCAGATGGCCGCCCAGTTCGGCGGCGCGACGGTGCAGCTTCCAGATCTCGGCGCGGCCGATGGCGGTCACCTGCCACGGCGAGCCTTTCATGATGAGCCGCAGCAGGATCGGCAACAGGTCCACATCCGCCGGCTGGCCGGATGCCACGCCCATCACGAAATTGTATTTCGGCTGTCCCCGGTACATGCCGTTGCGAACGTACATTTCGACGGAGCGCACGATGCCCGTGTCGAAGCATTCGAACTCCGGTTGCGTGCCGGTTTCCTCCATCACCGCGAGGAAGTCCGCGATTTTGGGTGGCGAATTGTCGAAGATGCCGGGCGGCCATGACCATGTGCCATCTGAGTTTATCTTCAGGTAATTGAGCGTACCCGCGTTGCACGCCGCGATCTCCGGCCGAACGGCGCGAAGGCAATCGAGCGGCGGTTGATAGTCGGGGCCGCGAAAGCCGGTGGATTGGTTAAGGATGACGCCGGGGCAGGCGGCGCGGATGGCGTCCATGATCTCGACGGCGACGGCCGGCTCCCACGACGGCAAGTGGCCCTTGCCTGCGCCCTGCTGGCGGAAATGCACGTGCATGATTGCCGCGCCCGCGTCGAACGCGCGCTTGGCTTCGGCCGCCATCTCAGCCGGTGTGACCGGGACGGGAAAGCGCTTGGGGTCGGTGAGTACGCCGGTCAGCGCACAGGATATGATGACTTTGTCGCTCATGGTGCGTTCCCCTGCGCTGCCGGCTAAAACTCGGTGTCATCCCGTGCGCAGCGCAGCATGAAGCGACAGCGGAATGGCGCGGTGCAGACACGGGACCGCCCCGGGCTCCGAGTACCGCCTGAGGTTCGGACCGGGGCAGTGGGACTGGGCTTGGCGGTCCCGTGTCTGCGATGCACCACAAGAGTGCTGCACCGCGCACGGGATGACAATGAGGTTTACGATTGGCGATGGTTGAGACTGCGCCGCTTCGAGTTAGGAAGAATCCCCTCCCCCACGAGGGGGAGGGTATCCGTGCCGAGCGATCCGGCCGGGCAACCGCTATCGGTTCACGCAGCATCCGCCGCGAGATTGCGGAGCACGTACTGCAGGATGCCGCCGTTGTTGTAGTAGTGGATCTCGTCTTCGGTATCGATCCGGCAGATCAGCGGCACGTCTTTGGTCACGCCGTCGGTATACGTGATCTTGGCGATCATCTTCTGGCGCGGCTTGAGCGTGGCCAAGCCGTCCAGCGTCACCGTTTCAGCGCCGGTCAGCCCGATCGACTGCCATGAGAGACCCTCTTCGAACACCAGCGGCAACACGCCCATGCCGACCAGGTTCGAGCGATGGATGCGCTCGTAGCTTTGCGCGATCACAGCCCTGATGCCGAGCAACGTCGTGCCCTTCGCGGCCCAATCGCGCGACGAACCGTTGCCGTATTCGATGCCGGCGAACAGCACCAGCGGCACGCTTTCGCGGCGATACTGCTCGGCCGCGTCGAAGATCGACATCACCTTGCCCGATGGATAGTGCGTGGTGTTGCCGCCTTCCTTGATCGCGCCGGCCGCATCCTTGTTCATGGCGTTCTTGATGCGGATGTTGGCGAACGTGCCGCGCATCATCACGTCATGATTGCCACGGCGGGTACCGTACTGGTTGAAGTCGGCGGGACGCACCTGATGCTCGAGCAGATACGCGCCAGCGGGGCTGTCTTTCTTGATCGAACCGGCGGGCGAGATGTGATCGGTGGTGATCTTGTCGCCGAGCAGTGCCAGAATGCGCGCGTTGGTGATGTTGTTGATCGGCACGGGAGTCTTGGTGATGCCGGTGAAGTAAGGCGGGTTCTGCACGTAGGTCGAACCCGAGTTCCACGCATAGGTCAGCGATTTCGTGACCGGCACCTTCTGCCAGCCCGCGTCGCCTTTGAACACGTCCGCGTAGCGGTCGAGGAAAATGGCGCGTGTGACGTTTTCCTGGATGAACTTCTGCACTTCCTGGTTCGACGGCCAGATGTCGTTGAGGAACACGGGCTTGCCATCGCTACCGTTGCCGAGCGGCTCGCTCGAAAGATCGCGATAGACGCTGCCGGCGAGCGCGAACGCGACGACCAACGGCGGCGACGCCAGATAGTTGGCCTGCACGTCGGGGCTCACGCGGCCTTCGAAGTTGCGATTGCCCGACAGCACGGCTGCGGCAATGATGCCGTTGTCGTGGATCGACTTGGAAATTTCCGCCGGCAGCGGACCGGAATTTCCGATGCAGGTTGTGCAGCCGAAGCCGACCAGATTGAACCCGAGTGCGTCGAGATCCTTCTGCAGACCGGCCTTTTCGAGATAGGCGGCGACGACCTGCGAGCCCGGCGCAAGCGACGTCTTCACCCACGGTTTTGATTTCAAGCCTTTGGCAACCGCGTTTCGCGCCAGCAATCCGGCGGCGATCAACACGCTCGGGTTGGACGTATTGGTGCAACTGGTGATGGCCGCAATCGCCACGTCGCCATGATGGAGATCGAAATCGCGGCCATCCACTTTGAAGGCGGCGCCGAGCGCTGCCGGCTTTTTGTATTCGCCTTCGAGTGCTGCCGCAAAACCTGTCTTGACGGCATCGAGCGCCACGCGGCCTTCTGGACGCTTGGGTCCGGCGAGCGAGGGCACGACATCTTCGAGTGCCAGTTCCAGCGTATCGGTGAACACTGGATCGGCAGCACCTGAGGCACGGAACAGGCCCTGCGTCTTGGCGTATTCTTCGACGAGTGCGATGCGGTCTTCGGCGCGGCCGCTCATCTTGAGGTAGGCCAGCGTTTCGGTGTCGATCGGGAAGTAGCCGCAGGTCGCGCCGTACTCGGGCGCCATGTTGCCGATGGTAGCGCGATCGGCCAGCGTCATCGCTTCCAGGCCCGGGCCGTAGAATTCGACGAACTTGTTGACCACGCCCTTCTTGCGCAGCATCTGCGTGACGGTCAGCACGAGATCGGTGGCTGTGATGCCTTCCTTCATGCGGCCCGACAATTTGAAGCCGATCACTTCCGGAATCATCATCGATTGCGGCTGGCCGAGCATGGCCGCCTCCGCTTCGATGCCGCCCACTCCCCAGCCGAGCACAGCCAGACCGTTGACCATCGTGGTGTGACTGTCGGTGCCGACGACGGTGTCGGGGTAGGCGATCTTCTTGCCGTTGGCCTGTTCGGCGACCCAGACCGTCTGCGACAGATATTCGAGATTGACCTGATGGCAGATGCCGGTGCCGGGCGGCACCACGCGGAAGTTGGCGAACGCGCCCTGGCCCCACTTGAGGAAGTTATAGCGCTCGCCATTGCGCTCATATTCCAGTTCGACGTTGTGGGCGAGCGACTTCGGCG
>JANLYD010000419.1:0-6287 GCA_031365465.1 Hyphomicrobiaceae bacterium | reverse complement strand
AACGAACGCCAATTTTTCTCAGATCGCTGCGCCCTGGGTCCTACCCACAAGGGGTAGGATGACAATTAAGCAATAGCAGCGGCTAAAATGATTCAAATTGCCCGCCGCATCCCTCCCCTACGGTGCGCGACTAGCGCACTGCGATGGGCATCCGCGCCGCGCCTCAACTTCATCTCCCGCCGCATTCCACCTCTACGGTGCGCGACCAGCGCGCCGCGACGGGCACGAGCGCCGAGCGGCAAAAAGCTGCGCGACCAGCGCACCGCGATGGGCACGAGCGCCGAGCGGCAAACAAGTGCGACCAGCGCACCGCGACGGGACAACCGCATCCCACCGCTACGGTGCGCGACCAGCGCACCGCGATGGGCACGAGCGCCGAGCGGAAGCAAACATGCCTTGCTCCTGCCATCAGCGTTTCGCACTCACGCCGTAATGAGCAGTTTAACTGTGTCTCTGGGGAAATGATTACGGTTCGTTAACTAAGCTCTCGTTAACTACACTTTGAGGTCTGTGCGTGGCGGTTCGGTCGCCGCGCGGGCGCCAGCGTCGGTTTGACGTCGGTTCAATCGAGCTTTGTTTTTGAATGTCGCGTCGTTCAGGTGGTATTGTATGCAGAGCATCAGTCTCGCGGCCCGTGTCGGCATTGGCGCCCTCGCAACGGTGATCCTTGGTGCAGGGGTGCACGCCGCAGCTGCGGCCGATCTTCCGGCCATCAAGCTGACGGCCGCCAACGCCGTTCCCGCCTGTGCCACCCCCGGCCGGTTGCAGGCGTATCTGACCAGAAAAAATCCGGGTCTGTCGCCGCAGTTCAATGCCATCGCCGCAGACTACATGCGCGAGGGCGAGGCGCTCGGACTTCGCTGGGACTTCGCATTTTATCAGATGATGCTGGAAACCGGACATCTCTCGTACGCGAAAGGCGCGCGCATCGCCGGCGTCAAAGCCGAACAGAACAATTTTGCCGGCCTGCGTCCGATTGATAAGAACTCTTACGAAAGCTTCCCCGACGTCGCCACCGGCGTGCGCGCGCATTTACAGCACGTTTCGCTATATACCGGCGAGACGGTTGCCGCGCCGGTCGCCCAGCGAACGCGCCGCATTCAGGAAATGGGCTTGCTCTCGCAATGGCGCAAAACCATCAAGCACGAAGTGACGTTTTCAAACCTTGCCGAGAAGTGGACCGACGGGTCCGACACCTACGCAGGCCGCCTCGAAGACGTCGCCAAGCAGTTCACGGCCGAGTTCTGCAACAGTCCCGATCCGCAGCCCGAATTGGTGTCGAGCGTGCGAGGCGGCGGCGACGGCGTCCGCGTCGTGGGTGCGAACGACACGGCGGCGCCGAAAGTCGCTGTCGCGACGTCCGATAAAGTTGACGGCAACGAGTTGGTGCGCCGCGCGATGGAAACGGGGTCTGAGCAACGCTCCGCGCTCGGGGCTGGAACAGCAGTCGCTCCGATGATGCCGGTGAAGATCCTGAATTCGCCACCCGCCGAGACGTCGGCTGCTGCCGGAGCTGCGGCTCCGGCAGACGTTGCCGCACAAGCCACTCAGCCCTCTGGCACGCCTCCGGCAGCGCAACGCTCTGCCAAACTGCCGGTCCCGCAATTGCCTCAGAAGCCGACGGCGCCCGTCGTTAAAACCGCCGCAGCCGCAGCGGTGCCGAAAGCGTTGCCGCCGGCTGCCGAGCCCGTCGCGCGTGCACCAGACCTTCCTGTTGAACCAGCGCAACCCATAGCTACTCCGGACGCCGGCAAGCAGAAATGCCGTGTCTATACGGCAAGCTACGGCGGTCAACGCGCCGTCATCGTCAAAGCAGTCGTCGATCAGGTCGCCAACTTCACCGTGCTCGACGTGAACGAGGGACAGGAAGCGCGCGAGGCTGAAGCCTTCATCGCCGCCTATGCCAAAGGAGGCAAAGTCGCCGGCCAATTCAACACGCAGAATCTCGCCTTGGACAAAGCCTTCGAATTGTGTCCCGAAGGCTGATGCACGTGCTCCCTTCGTCCTGAACTGCCCTGATGGCTGATATCCGGAGTAAAAGCATGTCGCGCTGGTTGTTAGGTGTTTCGATCGCGTCGGCGTTGCTGTCGGTCGCAGGCGTTACCGCCGCCGATGCCGCGCGCCGGCGCTCGACCACGTCCACCACCGAACGCGGCCCAGAAACTCCTGAGATCCGCCTCTCGGCCGCCAACGTCGTGCCCCAGTGCGTGACGCCCGAACGCATGACCGCATTTCTGCGCAGCCAGAACGAACAACTCGATCCGAAATTCGCGAATATTGCCGCCGACTACAAACGCCATGGCGAAGCGACGCGGGTTCGGTGGGATTTCGCGTTTTATCAGATGCTGCTCGAAACCAACTACCTGAAGTTCCGTCGCGGCGACGGCAATCCTGGCGACGTGAAGCCCAAGCAGAACAATTTTGCCGGCATCGGTGCGACCGGCAACGGCGTGCCGGGCGAGAGCTTTCCGGATGTGTCCACCGGCGTGCTCGCACAAATGCAGCATCTCGTCGCCTATTCCGGCGAGTTCGTGACCAACCCGGTTGCCGCGCGCACCCGCGATGTTCAAGACGGCGTCATCAAGCAATCGCGGCGCTTGAACCGCCCGGTCCATTTCGCCGATCTGACCAACCGCTGGGCCGCCGACCGAACCTACGCCCGCTCGATCACGACATTGGCCGAACGTTTCCGCGTTGCCCATTGCAACGGCAGCCAAGCCGAGCAGCCGGTTGCGACCCCAGCGGCAGAACCGACACGCGGCACCACGCTGGCGCGCAAGGCAGTCGATGCCGAGCCGAACGCCAAACGCGCCGCATTGGGCGCCGGCAGCGCCGCCATTGCCGCCCCCGCCGCAGCCGGCAACGCGTGCCAAGTCATGTCCGCCAGCTTCGGCGGCGGCGTCACGCTGTTGATCCGCGCGGAAACCACGACCGGCGTCACCCTCACCGCCCTCGACGTCGAAGGCGGCAACGAAGACACGCAAGCGTCGGCCTATATCTCCAGTCACGCCCCCGGCGGCCGCATCACCGGACGCTTCAAGAACCGCACCGAAGCCGTCAACCACGCCTACGGCCTCTGCGACAGCGGCCGTCCGTGAGCGGTCAATCGCGACACGACCCCGCCAATAGATACGATTGAGCTTCTCGTCGCTGGCCGCATTCGAACTTGTGCCGCTAGCGCGACAGCTTGCGCTTTCATTGGCGTACCCCAGATGAGGCGCATGAGCATCAACCGTCATCACTCACGACCGGACCTGAGCTATGGCCGATCAATCGCCCGCACTTGAAACCGATTGGGTTCGCGATATCCATTCGTTCTGGTTCGTCGAGATGGACCCGGCCCATTGGTTCCGGCCACCGGCCGAGATCGATACGCGCATACGCGAGCGATTTGCGGCGTCGCTCGATGCCATAGCGACCGGGATGGACGTCGAGGCCGCGACCGGGACCGCCACGCGCGCCGTCGCCACCGTGCTGCTGCTCGATCAGGTCCCGCGCAATATTTTCCGCGGCACGGCGCAGGCATTCGCCACCGATCCCCTCGCGCTCGCCGTCGCGCGCTCCGCCACTTCGAAAGGACTGGACCAAACACTCTCTAAAAACGAGCGCCTGTTTCTGTATCTTCCGTTCGAACACAGTGAAGCGCCAAGCGATCAACAGCGCGCCGTCGAACTGATCGGCAACCTCGCCGACGCCGAACTGACGAAATTTGCCGAAGCCCATCGCAACATCATCGCGCGCTTCGGCCGTTTTCCTCACCGCAACGCAGCCCTCGGTCGCACTTCGACGCCAGAGGAACTCGACTTCCTCGCCCAACCCGGCAGCTCGTTTTAGCTCCAGTCGATAACCACGCGTACGAGCAAAAGATCAGCGAGATCTAATCTTCCGCCTTGAACGGCCGCGCCAGCAGGCCCGCCACGGCAACGTCGACCGTCGTTGCGCCCGTGCAGATCGCATGCACAGCTTCGGCGATCGGCATGTCCAGCGCATGCGTCCGCGCGAGTGCGACTACCGCCGCAGCCGTTGCCACTCCTTCGCAAACCGATCGCCGGCTGCCCAACAATTCGCCCAACGCGCGTCCTTCGCCAAGCCCGATTCCGAGGCTCATGTTGCGCGATTGCGGGCTCGACGCCGTCAGCAGCAAATCGCCCAGCCCCGACAGCCCCTGCAGCGTTTCAGGCTTCGCGCCGAGCGCGCCACCGAAGCGGCGCAGTTCCGCAAACCCTCGTGTCACCAACGCCGCGTGTGCACTCGCGCCGAGGCGCTTCCCGGCGACGATTCCGGCGGCGATCGCCAATACGTTCTTCACCGCCCCGCCCAGTTCGACGCCGACGATGTCGTCGCTCCAATAGATTCGAAAATGCCGCGTGCCGATAAGGCCTGCCAGCGCCGTACCCAATGCCGCGTCTGCAGCAGCCAATGTCACCGCCGTCGGCAAACCGCGCACGATGTCGGCCGCGAACGCCGGCCCCGAGAGCACCGCGATCGGTGCGTCCGGCATCACGCTTGCAACCACCGTGCTCAAGCGCTGTCCGCTCGTCTGCTCGATGCCCTTCGCGCAGATCACGATCGGCACGCCCGGTCGCACATGCCGCACCGCCAGTTCGATCGTCGCCCGCGTCGCTTGCGCCGGCGTCACCAGCAGCACGACGTCGGCCTGAGCCAGCCGTGAGAAATCCGTTGTCGCCGTGATCCGCGGATCGAGCGTCACGCCAGGCAGATAAACGCCGTTGTTGTGCTGGCCGTTGATCTCGCCCACCACAGCCGCGTTGCGCGCCATCATCGTCACATCGCGTCCGGCTTGCGCCAACGTCTGTGCCAGCGCCGTACCGAACGCACCTCCACCGATCACGGCGATTGCAGCGAATGGATCGCTCGATGTCATTCTGTTCGCTGCCTCCCGCTTTGCGCACTCAAATAGCCGTTCATCGTCCGGCGCACGCTCATGCCTTGGCCCCGAGCCGCCCCGCCCCCAGCAGCGCTTTCGCCTGCGTGTCCAGTGGCCAGCGCGCGCGCGGCACGATCCCCCGCGCATCGATCAGCCCTCGTGCCAGCCGTTCCGCGCCCGCCCACGCGATCATCGCGCCGTTGTCGCCGCACAACGCCACCGGCGGCACGTGCAGCGCATAGCCGGCCTCGGCGGCCACATCCGCAAGACGCGCGCGCAATGCCATGTTCGCCGCGACCCCGCCCGCAACCACCAGATGTTTCGGCTGCCCATGGCCAAACAGCTCATCCGCGAGGCCGAACGCCTTGCGCACCCGGTCCGCCACGCTGCCTGCCACCGCGACTTGAAAATCCGCGCACAGGTCGGCGATGTCCTGATCGCTCACCGGCGCTGCCGCATGTGCCGCCAACCGGATCGCATTCTTCAGCCCGGAAAACGAGAAGTTCGGCTCCGGCCGCCCATGCAACGGCATCGGCAGATTGAACCGCCCCGGTTTGCCGTGCAATGCCGCACGCTCCACCGCCGGTCCGCCCGGCACACCCAGGCCCAGCAGCTTCGCGGTCTTGTCGAACGCTTCGCCCAACGCATCGTCGATAGTCGTGCCGAGCCGCACATAGGAGCCTACATCGCGCACCGCCAGCAACTGCGTATGCCCGCCCGACACCAGCAGCAGCAGGTACGGCGGCTTGAGATTTTCCGTCAACCCGACCGTCAGCGCGTGCGCTTCGAGATGATTGATCGCCAGCAGCGGCAACCCGTGCACCCCCGCTATCACCTCCGCCGTGATCACCCCCACCATCAGCCCGCCGATCAGCCCCGGTCCCGCCGTCACTGCTATTCCCGCCAAGTCCGCGAACCCAACCCGGGCCTCGGCCATCGCCTCCGCGATGATCTCGTCCAGACACTCCACATGCGCCCGCGAGGCCAGTTCCGGCACCACGCCGCCGTAGGGCCGATGCTGCTCCCACTGCGCCCGCACCACGTTCGAACGGATCTCTCCACGACCATCCGCCGATCGCGCAACCACCGCCGCCGCCGTCTCGTCGCAGCTCGTTTCGATCCCCAGGATCAGCGCTGGTGCTGCGTCCGGCATGCTTTCCACAAACTTTCATCGGATTCACTGCCCCTCGTGGGGCAGGGCCAGGGGCGGTCGTCGCGAAATGGCCCGCACTCGCAACGTCGACGCCCGTTCCAACGGCCTACCACCGCAACGTCACCGGCGAAAGAGTCGGCGCAATCCAGTCCTGGCCGCCCACATTTAAATACCACCCTACGTCCCCTCAAACACCAAGGATTTCCCTCCCCCCTCGTGGGGGAGGGCTAGGGTGGGGGGATGGTC
>JANLYD010000397.1:0-2878 GCA_031365465.1 Hyphomicrobiaceae bacterium | reverse complement strand
CCGTGGACGATGGGGCGGGATAAGAGGAACCCGAAACCCCTGGACAGCCAAGCGTTCATCACGCTGGTCAAGACGGCCACCGAGTATGTCCGCCGCCACGAGCAACAACGACACGCGCAGCTGCACCAGAGCATCGAGATCCGTCAGGATACGGGTGGGCCGGTTACATCTCGCTCGGCATCTGTTGTGGTGAGCCTCGACATTGTTCCCGATGACGACAACCCTCACGGCCAGCTCTCCGCGCGTGATAGTGCAGGCGAGCTCCTCGCGCAGGTGCGAGTGGCGCCCTCCCACAAATTGACCCGCGCCAGCGCCACCGCCTGGATCGCAAGCAATTTCAGCCAGCCCGGCTAGCGATAATCCGCATTCGTCAAGCCACGGTCGTGGCCAATCGTGATCACGGAAACAGCCGCGTTGTGAACTGTTCGAAGGCCCGTTGCGGCAGGAAGCGCTTTATGCGCTCGCGGCGGACGGGAAAGTGGTTACCGTGCTTTGATTGCGCGCGTCACTTCCGATCTGGCCGAGACGTTACCCTTGCCACCGCGTCGCAACCAAAACCGCTGAGGATCTCGACAAGATCGACGACGATGTTGCGCATTGGGCGCACGAGCGACGTAAGCTGGATCGCGTGCGCCCGTGCGTGCAAACATAAACTATCCGTCCGGGCACCAGGAACGAGTGCTATTCTCTCAAGCAATTTGCTTGGGTGTCAGGTAGACTGATCCATGACGACATTCGATCTGATCATCAAGGGCGGTACCATTGCAACGGCGTCCGACACCTTCAAAGCCGACGTCGGCATTCTCGAGGGCCGGATTGCGGTTCTTGGTGCCAACATCGGCACCGCGCATCAAGTCATCGATGCAACAGATCGCCTAGTACTGCCCGGCGGGATAGACAGTCACGTGCATATCTCGCAGCCGAGTGGCCCCGGAATCGTCATGGCTGACGATTTTGAAAGTGGCACACGCTCTGCTGCGTTCGGCGGCAACACGCTGGTTATGCCTTTCTGCTTGCAACAAAAAGGGGAGAGCCTCCGCGAGGCAGTGAGGGCCTATCACGGTAAGGCCGATGGGCAATGCTATACCGATGTCAGCTTTCATCTCATCATATCCGATCCAACGCCTGCTGTTCTCGGACAAGAGTTGCCGGCCTTGGTACGTGACGGCTATACCTCGTTCAAAGTATTCATGACGTACGAAGACCTAGCGCTGTCTGACATTCAACTGATGGAGGTCTTTTCGGTGGCGCGCGAAACTCAGGCGCTCGTCATGGTGCACGCCGAGAATTACGACGCCATTCGCTTCTTGACGGACCGGCTGGAACGCGCCGGTAAAACCGCACCTCACTATCATGCAACGTCGCGGCCCATCCCAGTCGAGCGTGAAGCCACACACCGGGCGATCAGTCTTGCTGAACTGATCGATGTGCCAATTATGATTGTGCATGTCTCCAACGGTGAAGCGATGGACGAGATACGCCGCGCGCAGGCACGCGGACTGAAGGTTTTCGGTGAGACGTGTCCGCAGTATCTTGTCCTCACGGAAGAGTACGCCGCAGGGCTAGACATGCAAGGCGCCAAATATGTTTGTAGTCCTCCACCGCGCGACGTCGCCAGCCAAGAGGCGTGCTGGCGCGGCTTGCAAACCGGAATTTTTCAAACGTTCTCTTCGGACCATTGTCCTTTCCGCTACGATGATCCCCAGGGCAAACTTACCCCTAAGGGGAGGTCGAGCTTTCGTTGGGTTCCAAACGGAATTCCTGGCGTCGAAACGCGCCTGCCGATTCTGTTCTCGGAAGGCGTGACAAAGGGCCGACTTTCACTCAATCAATTTGTCGCGCTAACGGCGACCAACCATGCCAAACTATACGGCCTGTACCCGCGCAAAGGCACGATCGCCATTGGTTCTGACGCCGACATCGCGATTTGGAACCCGCACGTGAAAAGCAAGATCGAAGCGCGCAACCTTCACAGCGGCTCCGACTATACGCCCTATGAGGGATTGGAAATCACCGGATGGCCTGAATCGACCATTGTTCGCGGACAAGTCGTCGTGGACAAAGGCGCGTTGTTAGGAGCACGGACCCATGGTTTGCATCTCGGGCGTTTGCCAGTCAGCTACGCTGCGCTCCGTGGTCTATGAATGGCTCTGCTCGCCTTCTGACAGCGACCATGCGTTCAATGCGAGCGCCGTTATCGAGTATCAATTCTCGCGCGTAATCGCGCTCTCATGCCAACGCCTGAGCAAGACGTAAGCCATGGCGGACTTGTTGGTTGATGCGCCCTACCCGCGCGACGAACTGTTCCGCACATCCAGTCAATACGCCCAGCTCTGTCGAACGACATCTGAAGCGCTCAAACAGGCTATTGGCGCATGAGTATTGCCAAAGCCGCTTTCGACATCTCCGACCCGGCCAATGTCACGCCGAACTTGCACAACATCCGCCGCCTCGCCGGTATCACCACCTATGGCCGGCCGCGCTGGACAGCGCTTTACGTCGGCGATCCACCACGCAATATCATCAAGCGGTATCTGCCGTGCCTAATACACCGCGCGCAAAAGTGTCGTATCACAGCCTCTACCACATGAACGTCGCCGATGCCGCGCAGCGCACTACCTTTCTGCGCGCTGTGCGCACGGCAATGTCAAAGTCGCCGCAAAGTATCGGCAAATCCAACGAGCACCTGCGCTCGCCAGGCACGCTGACACTCTCGGCCGAAACCGCGATCCGCGTTTGGACCGAAATTTGCGAGGGGGTGCACCGCGCTGGCCTCAAGAAGTTGGTTCTGGTCAACTCGCATGGTGGGAACGTCGACATCATGTCGATTGTTGCGCGCGACTTGCGCGTACGCTTCAACATGCTGACCGTGGCCTGC
>JANLYD010000335.1:0-7338 GCA_031365465.1 Hyphomicrobiaceae bacterium | reverse complement strand
ACCTGCCGCTCGACCGAGCGCGCGTAACTGCAGTGTTGCAGATCACCGGCAGCACCGGCGTGACACTCGACGGCATCGAGGTCGTGTCGTCCGCCGCGAGTGGCATCTACCTCAGCGGCAGTTCCGGCCGCATTGTCGACGTGGCCATTTCCGGCGCTGCCGACGCGGGCCTGTGGAGCCTCGACGCCGACACCGACAGCGGCGGCCTGACGATCACCCGCACCCATGTCACCGATTGCTGCGACAACGGCATCCTCATCTGGCGCTCGACGGCAAGCGACGATGGCACGCGCATCAGCGACGTCACCATCGCACGCATCGGCAATCGATCCGGCGGCAGCGGCCAATACGGCAATGGTATCAACGTGTACCGCGCAGCCAACGTGACCATTTCCAACGCCCGTATCACCGACTGCGCGTATTCGGCGATCCGCGGGAACGCCGCCGGCAACATCCAGATGCTCGGCAATCATGTCGCTCGCATCGGCGAAGTGGCCCTTTACGCCGAGTTCGGGTTTGAAGGTGCGATGATCTCCAACAACATCATCGACGGCGCGGCGACCGGCATCTCCGTCAGCAACTTCAGCGACGGTGGGCGCTTGGCGGTCGTGCAGGGTAATCTCATCCGCAACCTCGCGCGGCGCGAACACGAGCCGACAGACAAGCGTGGCGAAGGCATTGCCGTGGAGGCAGACGCGGTCGTCGCCAGCAACGTGATCGAAAACGCGCCGACTGCCGGCATTCTCATCGGTTGGGGCCGGCACATGCGCGACGTGGTGGCGTCCGGCAATCTGATCCGTGCGTCGGGCATCGGCATCGCCGTGACAGGCGACAAGGCGGCGGGGCAATGCCTGCTCGCCAACAATTTGATCTCAGGCGCGACGCTGGGCGCGATCCGCACGATGGATCACGCCACCCCGTTCGCTGCCGATTTGACGACACCTGCTGCGACCGCAGCGCCGAAGACGATTGCACTGGTGGGAAATGTGGTGACGTAAGCGGATGAGGGCGACGCGTCGCCTGTCAGGCTGTCAGCGCTTTTTCTTCCGCACCTTCAGCTCGTGTTCGACGTTCGCCAAGTCGTCGTCGATCAGCGGCGCGTACTTCTCTTGCAAGCGGGTGAACTCGAGTTGCACGGCCTCGAGTTCTTCGTCCGTCATATGATTGAGCTGGACCAGCCCGGTCCTCGCGCCTGTCACGCCGCGCAACAGTTCATCGAGTTTCAAAGTGACGATTCTCGATTCCCTATTTTGGGTATTCTGAATCAGAAACACCATCAGGAACGTAACGATCGTGGTGCCGGTATTGATGACGAGCTGCCACGTATCGGAGAAGTGAAAATACGGGCCAGATACGATCCAGACGATGATCGTCACCGCCGCAAGCACAAACGCCCACGGCGAGCCGACGGCATGGGCGGTGCGTTCGGCGAACCGGCGGAACAGATCTCGCATGTCGAATTCGTTTCCCCTCTTGTTCCGTCGCAGTCAGCGACGGCATGAGATGAACCTTTGCCCCTTTTAGTTGCCGCGGTCCATCATGCCCGAGCAACTGCAATTCGGACGGGGACCAGTGCGGATCTCGCGAGCCGGAGGAATACACCCACCAGCACGATCGTGATCACGAGAAAGATTGCACCGACGTCAAACGCAACGGCAGCTTTTCCCGAGTTAGCCGATGCGCGACCGGCGAGCCACGGACCCGTTGCTTGCATCACGTAGAACATCGCGAAGAACAGCCCCATCCCGTACGCGCGCGTCTCAGGTTTGAGCACGCGCGACGGCAGGCTCATGATCGGTCCCGCCGCAAGCCCCCCAAGCAAACCGAGCGCCGCAAACGAAACAAGAGTGGCATCAGTGCGCGCAACGGCCAGCAAGGCAACCGCAAACGCGACGCAGCTGCCGACAAGAAGAGCGATGTGCCTACCGCTGCGATCGGCGACCAGCCCGCCGATCGGCACCGAAACGACGACGAGCCAAAGCACGATGCTGGTGGCCGAACTGGCCGCGGCAAGCGACCAGCCGCGCTCGGTCAACATGAGGGGGCCGAAGCCGAAGACGACGCCGAGAGCGGCATTGTAGAAGCCCCACAAAAGTCCCGCGACCACCACTGCGGCGGCTGACGAACCTTGTGGCCGGCCAGTCTCGGCTGTGGTGCGCGGCGGTAAATCAGCCGGCTCGCGATAGAACGTAACGAGCGCGACCAGGGCTGCCGCAACCGCGCTTGCGACCAATATTTGGACCGCGACCAAGTTGGCGTAAGACGCCGCGAGTGGAAACGCCAGCAATCCCACCGCGATGCCGAACGGCCATGAGTTGACGAAGATGCCCATCGCGGTGGCAATTTCTTTGCCGGCGAACCAATCGGTGACCATCTTGGACATGAAGACGTTGAGCAGAACAGCGCCGGTCCCAGCGATTACACGCCCCGCAATCTGCATTGGCCAACCACTTAAAAACCCAAGCATGACGGAGCCGACAAACATCAAGCCGAGGCCAAAGGCGACGATGGCCTTGTCACCAAACCGCCGCCCGAGCGCTCCGCCCGGCAGCGCAAGAACGATACCGGGCGCATGGTAGAGCCCGATCAGAAGCCCGAGGTCAGCGATGCCGACTCCAAATGATTTCAAATACAGAGGAGATACGGCTGGGACGGATTGAAACTGAAATCCCATGCAGGAGCGCACGAGAAACAGCATCGTGAGAATGGTCCAGCGGTTCGTCACGCAAGAAATCCTTCAACAAAGGGCTTTTCTGCAATCCTTAAACGGCGGCGGTTCGCCGACGATTTCAGCGAACCAGTTGCGGGCCATTTTCTACCATTCCGTCCAAAGCGGTGGCGCACCACGCTGCCACGCTTTGTGTTTGACGACGTGGCCAAGTCACGTTGTGCGTTGCGCGCGGTCTTTCTTGTTCTGGCCTTCGATGAGATCGCGGGCCTGCTGCCACTGCTCGGGCGTCCACTTGCGCAGTTCGAAGAAGTTGCCGCCGTTGGCGAGATAGCCGCCGCCGTCCATCATGATCGATTGGCCGGTCAGCCAGTTGCAACCGTCGGACATGAGAAACGTCGCGAGATTCTGGAGTTCGGACATTTCGCCGGCACGTCCCATCGGATTGCGTTCCTTTGAGCGCGCGCCCGGATCTTCGCCGGGGTTCAACCGCTTCGACATGCCCTCGGTCGGAATTTCACCCGGACCCACAGCATTCAAGCGGATGCCGTAGCGCGCCCACTCGGTCGCCAGCGACATCGTCATGGTGTTGATTGCGCTCTTGCTCATGGCCGACGGCACCACATACGGGCCGCCGTTGAGCACCCACGTCACGATGATCGACATGACGGAGCGCATGGGGTCGCCGGGTTTCCAGCCTGCCTCCACCCAGCGGCGGCCGACGGCATGGGTGACGTAGAACGTGCCGTGCATGACGATGTTGGCGATGGCATCGAAGCCGCGCGGCGACAAGGCTTCGGTGGGAGAGATGAAATTGCCGGCGGCGTTGTTGACCAGGCCAGTCAATGGACGATTGGCGAAAATATCGGCGACCATCTCGTCGACGGCCTGCGCGTTGCGAATGTCGACGCCGTAGCTGTTGACCTTGCCGCCATGCGCCGCCATCAGAGCTTTCGCCGTTTCGTCACAGACGCCTTTGCGGCGGCCACAGATCGAAATTTCCGCGCCGAGTTGAAGGAACCGCTCGGCCATCGCGCGGCCCAGGCCGGTGCCGCCGCCGGTGATGAGGATGTGTTTGTCGGCGAGCAGTGCAGGAGTGAACATGGCAAAGTCCTTCGAAAGGGCAGCTGAAGAGCCGGAAGTGACCTCTGATCGCTGTTGGCGATTGGCGTAGTGCAAGATTGGCATGGCGATCCCGCAGGGTCTACAATCAGGTCCGTGCGGCCCGCAGCAAACCCCGCGCCTGAGGATACGTTGCCGATGGATATTCTGATCGATCTCGACGGCACGCTGCTCGACCCCAAGCCGGGCATCATCGGGTCGGTGCAATATGCGCTGGCGGGGCTAAACTTACCGGTGCCCCCTGCAGACGCTTTGCTGCACGCGATCGGACCGCCGTTGCGCGACACGTTTCCGACCCTGGGCGTGGCGGCTGGCGATGTGGAACGCGCGCTTTTACTGTATCGCGAAAATTACAGCGGCGCGAACGGCGCGCGGACGCCAGCGATGTTCGATGCTGCACTGTATCCGGGGATCGAGGATGCGCTGACGGCGTTGCGGTCGGCGGATTGCCGGCTGATCGTTGCAACGTCGAAGCCGCATGTGTTCGCCAAACCCATCTTGCGCGAGAAAGGCCTCGCACATTATTTCGCGGCGATCCACGGGGCCGAACTCGACGGCACGCGCGACGACAAAGCTGAACTGATCAAGCATATCATCGCAACCGAGAAGGTCGATCCGGCGAATGCGTTGATGATCGGTGATCGCAAATTCGATGTGATCGGTGCCAGCAAGAACGGGCTGAGATCGATTGGGGCGACGTGGGGCTACGGCTCGGTGGCGGAACTGCGCGAGGCGGGGGCTACGGCGCTTTGCCCGCAACCGAAAGGCCTGCACCGCTTGGCATTGTGGATGCTGACCGGCCACGGGTGAGACCAATCATCAGCAATCAGCAAGGCTGCGCCTCGGCCGATAGACGGCAAAACCCGTCAGACGTCAAACCGACGAGGGCGTCGACAACCACGTCGCTCACTGTCGGCTTCAAGATTACAGGCACGTGTGGCCAACGCTCCAGGGTTGGGCCAGCCGAGAGACCGGTGTAGAAAACAAACGGAATCCCCAGCGCCCAAAGATGATCGCAAATCAGTTCGCAGGTTTCATCTTTCAAAGCGATGTCGAGCACGGCCATCGAGAGATTTTCGTCTGCGATGTGGCCGATGGCTTCAAATGTATTGAATGCTGTGAGTACGGTGGCACCGAGATCCTGGAGGCGCAGCTCCAAGTCGAAGCTCAATAACGGCTCATCCTCGAGAATCAACACTGTCTGACCGGATAATCGTTCTTTGCGCGCCATCAGGCACCCCTGGGAAACTCATTGAAATATCCCGCTAATTTCATTGAACAAGATTAATTGTATCATTGTACACATCTAACGCTGTCGTAATACGTACCGACGACACACAACAAGGCCGGCGCAAAGGCCGGCCTTGTTGCAGTAGTGCTCCGGCGTGTGGCTTATTCAGCGCAATCGCACCGGTCAGGCGTCAGTCAGAGACTACTCGGAGGTCGGTGATGCTGGAGATGGCGCAGCAGATTTCTCTGTATGCGATCTCGCCACACGACTGCCGAACGCACCGCGATTTCGACAACGCCGACTACAAAATCTCCAAATGGATCGTGTTTATCCCAGTCGATTGCTCGAACTGCACTCGTACCGCTGGTTTGGCTACGCATTGGAAGTTCGCGCCTCATGGAAGCTCCTCCGATGTGTTTCCGGCCCATTTCGGCCGTCCCGATAGTTCCGACCGAGCAGAAAGCCCGGGCAGTGAATCCTTGGCGTGGCTGAGGTGGGCGTCGATGGATGAGATCGCGGCGTGGCGCGACGGGAACGTTTCCGCTTGATCCAACGACGGTCTCATCCAAAGCCGTCTCACGAGCGGGAATTCTGAAAGCGCAGCGAGGTTGGTCCTGCATCAGCTCTCCTGGGACTGCGGCCCGGTCCCGGGCGCGCCGCCGAAGTAACTTATGATCCTCTTATAACAGAGTTATCCCGATTCGGGTTGCAGGTGTGTGACTGCGAATTGTTCGCCTGGAGCCTTGTTATTGTGCAAACGCTTTACGCCGCCGAATCCGATCCCGCGACCGAGATCGAGATCGAAACCGGGCGTATGAGCTCGAGGCTTTGTACACCCGCGATCCCGAGATCGAGGTGGGTGGCAACAACAGCGAGGCCTCCCAGCTTCAGGTGATCACGGACCATATCGGAGACCATGCGGCTGGAAGCCAAGTCGAGGCCGGCGGTCGGTTCGTCGAGCAACCACACCGGACGCTCGGCCAGCAGCACGCGGGCCAGCGCCAATCGCCGGCGCCAGCCGGTGGACAGCACTTCAGCACGCATATCGGCAAACCGGTCGAGCCCGAAGTGGGCTAGCGCCTCATCTACACTGGCGCCACCACCGCCGAGAATCTGGCGCCAATCGGCAAGGTTTTCACGCGCGGTCAACTCGAGCTTGATGGCATTCAGCGCGCCGACGAGATGGCATTGTTCAGCCAACGTTGCGTCGGGATCGCCGCCGGCGAAGTTGATGTGCCCCTCAGCCGGCGGCATCAGTCCAGCAAGCGTGCGCAACAGCGTGCTCTTGCCGGTGCCATTGTCGCCGGTGACGACAAGCGCGTGTCCTGACGAGACCGTGAAGTTCAGTCCTGAGAACAAAACAAGGTCGCCGTAGCGTTGCGCGAGTTTCTCGACGATCAATTGCATCACGGGGGCGCTGGCTCATGAAAGACGTGCCGAAACGGGCCGGCATCGCAGAAAGGGCTTGGCACATCTGCCATAAGTCGAATGCTTGAAGGCTGGCGAAGCGACCGACACCGTCTTATAAGGCTGCCACTGGGTGATTTGCCAGTCTCATGCGCGCCGCACGCAGCGCGGACGTCTCAGGCATTGCCGGCATGCTTTCTGAGTTGCCATCCAAGTTACTATAACGAAGTCGTCACGGAGATATGCGGTCATGAGCCTCAACGTCGTTTCAATCGACAGTTTCAAATGCCGGTCCACGCTGACCGCAGCCGGCAAGACCTATGAATATTTTTCGCTGCCGCTGGCGGAGGCGAACGGCCTGACCGGCATATCCAAATTGCCCTATTCGCTGAAGGTGCTGCTCGAAAATCTGTTGCGCAACGAAGACGGGCGCACGGTGAAGAAGGCCGACATCCAGGCGATGGCGAGTTGGCTGGTCGACAAAGGCAAGGCCGGCGCCGAGATCGGCTTTCGGCCGGCGCGCGTGCTGATGCAGGACTTCACCGGCGTGCCCGCAGTGGTCGATCTGGCGGCCATGCGCGACGGCATGAACATGCTGGGTGGCGATCCCACCAAGATCAATCCGCTGGTGCCGGTCGATCTGGTGATCGACCATTCGGTCATCGTCGACGAGTTCGGCACGCCTACGTCACTCGCCCACAACGTCGAACTGGAATATGAGCGCAACGGCGAACGCTATAACTTCCTCAAGTGGGGCCAAGGCGCGTTCGCCAACTTTCGCGTTGTGCCGCCCGGCACCGGCATCTGTCATCAGGTCAATCTCGAATATCTGTCGCAGACTGTCTGGGTCACCGAACAGCACAACGGCAAGAAGATGGCCTATCCCGACACCGTCGTCGGCACCGATAGC
>JANLYD010000332.1:0-18728 GCA_031365465.1 Hyphomicrobiaceae bacterium | reverse complement strand
GATTTCCGATCCGGCCGAAATTCGCCAGCGGCTGTTCGAGCAGGTTACGGGCACCGTGCGCTGGCGCGAATGCATGCTGACGATGGCCGCTGCAGGCGTTACCGAGTTTTATGAGATCGGAAGCGGCAAGGTGCTGTCCGGGCTCGCCGGCCGCATCGACAAGAGCCTGCAGTCGACCCCCGTCGGCACGCCTGACGACATCAAGGCCGTGGTGGGCGGATTGCTTAGCTGACGGGCTGTAAACGGGCGATCTATGCCGAGCCGGGTTTGATACCGCCGACATGCGCACCGAGGCCCGGAGTGCGAATCGCCGGGATCGATATTGCCCGAGAAGCGTTTCATATTGATCGAAGCAGATGAATGTCGCTTGGGACCCTGCCATGCTGAGATCTTGCGTTGTGCCGTGCCTGCGATATCGCGATGCCCCAGCGGCGATCGACTGGCTCGTTCGGGTTTTTGGCTTCGAAAAACATCTCGTCGTTCCCGACGATTCGGGTGGCGTCGCGCACGCTCAACTGACGCTGGGGGGCGGCATGATCATGCTCGGCTCGGTCGCCGATACGCCGTTTGGCGCCTTTGTGAAACAGCCCGATGAACTCGGTGGCGCCGAAACGCAAAGCGCGTATCTCGTGGTTCCCGACGCCGACGCGGTGTATGCCCGAGTGCAGGCCAACGGCGGCAAGATCGTGATTCCTATCAAGGATGAGGATTACGGCGGCCGTGGCTTTTCCTGCTACGATCTCGAAGGGCATCTGTGGAGTGTCGGCAGTTACGATCCCTGGGCGGCCGCGCAATAAGTCCCCTACGCCGCGCCGTCGTTTCGCATGATCGCCTGCAGGATCGCCAATTCGTCGACGCCGCCCTCGGTCATCTGCGCCAGGGGCTGTAAGCGGCGATCCAGCATCAGGCAGGCGAAGCCGTGTACGAGGCTCCACTTGGCGGCAATGCGTGCAGTCTGCGCCATCGTAAGTGTCGGCGGTTGTCCGGTTTTCGGTGGGCCTGCGCCGGCCGCATTGACGGCCAGCATCGCGAATGCCGCGCGGTTGGCATCACGTAATGACGGCCGCTCGAAATCGAGCCGCCCGCTGCGAAACATCAGCGTGAACAATTCGGGGTTCTCACGTGCGAATTTGACGTAGCCGATGCCGGTGGCATCGATGGCGCTCATTGTGCCGCGTTGCGCCTCGATCTCGGCTGACAACGCGTCGCGGAACCGCACATAGCCGAGGGCTGCAAGCTCACTCAGCAAGCCCCGCACGTCGTCGAAATGGTTTTTCGGCGCCGCGTGAGACACGCCCGCCTCGCGTGCCGCTGCTCGCAGCGTCAGTCCGTCCACGCCGTCGCGCTTGAGGATCGCCTCGGCTGCCGCCAGTAGCGCGGGCTTCAGCGCGCCATGGTGATAGCGGGGTGCATCTGGTGGTGATCTTTTCACGAGGGGCCCGTGTTGTCGGTGTCAATATATATTGACACTGGAAATATCGAGTGCGATACGAAGTTGACGCTGTCAATATATGGCCGCGTGTCCCTCGTTGTCCATACTGGAGTCAGTCATGTCGCTCGCACCTTTGCTCGCCGCATCCCCGGTCATCCAGATTCACGCGTTTGCCGCCATGGCCGCGTTTCTGCTTGGCGCAATTCAACTCGTCGCGCCCAAGGGGACGATCCCCCATCGCACGTTCGGCTGGGCTTGGGTCGTGCTGATGCTGACGGTCTCGATCTCTTCCATGTTCATCAATCAAATCCGCACGTTCGGCCCGTTCAGCCCCATTCACCTGCTGTCGGTGTTCGTGATCGTCGCGGCGCCGTTCGCCGCGTTCGCCGCGCGCAAGCACAATGTGCGGCGTCACTCGATCTGGATGGGCGCGTTGTTCCTCTTTGCCTTGATCGTCGCCGGCATCTTCACCTTCTGGCCGGGCCGCATCATGCATGCCGTCGTCTTCGGCGCTTGAGGCGCGGTTAGCTTCGTTTCCGATCTCGCGCTTTGTCTCAGCCATAAGTTGTGCTAGCGTGTGCAGATTGGAGACCGAACGCACCCTATGCCCCACGCGTCAGCATATGTTCTGATTTGCCCGCTCCCCGCCCGAATGCGGTGACCGCCCACTTGCGCGACTTGGCAATCGAGGCTGCCGATCACGACGTCCACGCGTCTCCACTCGGATCGATGCTCCCCGTTGATGCCACCAGCCGGATGATCTAGACCCCCGATCAGATCGTGTTCGTCTCGCGCGCAAGCCCGCCCAATTCCCACGTTTCAGGCGACCCGCTTTTGCCGGTCGTCATTCCATTTATCGACGGAGCCTGCACCCATGAGCGGCCGCACCAAGCAGTTCTACATCACTACGCCGATCTTCTACCCCAACGGCGCCCCCCACATCGGCCACGGCTACACGGCCATCGCCACCGATGCGATTGCGCGTTTCGAACGTCTCGACGGCCGCGATGTGTTTCATCTCACAGGCACCGACGAGCACGGCCTCAAGATGAAGCAGACGGCGCTCAAAGACGGCATCACGCCCATTGAACTCGCCGACAAGAACTCCGCGCAGTTCCGCGATCTGATGGACGTGCTGGGCACCGCCCACGATGACTTCATCCGCACGACCGAGCCGCGCCACTATGAGGCTTGCCAGGAACTCTGGCGCCGCATGGAGGCTAACGGCGACATTTATCTGAACACCTACGGCGGTTGGTATTCGGTCCGGCAGGAAGCTTACTTCAGCGAAGACGAAACCACCGTCGGCGAAGACGGCGTGCGTCGCGAACCCTTGGGCTCGCCGGTCGAGTGGACGGAAGAGGAAAGCTATTTCTTCCGCCTGTCGAAATACCAGGACAAGCTGCTCGCCCACTATGCCGCCAACCCCGATTTCATTCTGCCGCCAGAGCGCCGTAACGAGGTCGTGAGTTTCGTGACGGGCGGGCTACAGGATCTTTCGATCAGTCGCGGCACGCTCGACTGGGGCGTGCCCGTGCCGTCGAACCCGAAGCACGTCATGTACGTCTGGACCGACGCGCTGACCAACTATGTCACGGCCACGGGCGTTTTAAATAAAGGGGATAACGCCCGCAAAACATATTGGCCGGCGCAGGTGCACATCATCGGCAAGGACATCCTGCGCTTCCACGCTGTCTATTGGCCGGCGTTCCTGATGAGCGCCGGGCTCGCGTTGCCGGAACGTGTGTTTGCGCACGGCTTTCTGTTCAATCGCGGGGAGAAAATGTCGAAGTCGGTCGGCAACGTCGTCGACCCCTTCGATCTCGTGAAAGCCTATGGCCGCGACGCCGTGCGCTATTTCTTCCTGCGCGAAGCGAGCTTCGGCAACGACGGCAGCTATAGCCACGAGGCCATCGTCACCCGCATGAATGCCGATCTCGCCAACGGTCTCGGCAATCTCGCGCAGCGCTCGCTGTCGATGATTGCCAAGAATTTCGAGGGAGTGGTGCCTGCGCCCGGACCATTCACCGACGCCGACACCGCCATGCTCGCGACCGTCGACGCGCTGTATGGGAAGGCGCGCGCCGCCATGGACAATCAGGCCATCAAGGTCTGGCTCGATGCGGTGTGGTCCGCCATCGGTGACGCCGACCGCTATTTCGCGTCGGAAAAGCCGTTCGACAAAACGCACACGCCAGAGCGCAAGGGCACCATTCTGTACGTGACCGCCGAAGTCGTGCGGCAGTTGGCAATCCTCGCCCAGCCCGCCATGCCCGACAGCACGGCGAAGCTGCTGGATCTGCTCGACCAATCCGCCGATGCTCGGAGCTTTGCGTCTCTGGGTGCTGCCCACCGCCTCGCCCCCGGCATCGCTTTGCCGCCACCCGTCGGCATCTACCCCCGATTCGTCGACCCGGACGCTGCGACGGCCGCCGCCCCGCAAACCAAGCCGGCAAAGCAGCAGAAGCAACCTAAGGCGCCGAAGCCTGCCTGACGCCAGCGTCTTCCCGTCTCCCCGTACTCAACGGGGGGAAGGTCGCCCGGACACTTGATCCGGGGCCGGATGAGGGGCCGCCAATGGGTTCGTACCCATGTTTAGCTCGCCACATGTCGGCTAAGGGCCAGGAGCGTCGATTCTGGTGCCAGCGAGGCACGGAAGCTTTAGGGTGCAGATTCGCCTATAGCCGAGCGGTAAACACTCATTGACCAGTGTCTTATTGGGTCAGGGCTTTGGGATGCCGAGGGCTTGCTCAATCTCAGGCATCTGCGGGTGATCGAGCCTGGCCTCGCGCAGTGCGGCGAAATCTTCTGAAATTACTTGCTGCCAGAGCTTACCTCCATGGCTAACCAATGACTTGTCCTTGTGCCCTAGATAGATCCCTCTTGCCTCAGCGGTTCGGCCAAGAAATAGCAGGGCGTGAGCGCGATTTGTATCCGCGGACAAATCCTGCGACCACAATTCCAACGCCCGCTCGGCGGCGACGAGCGCTTTCAGAGGTTGGCGCACGAACAATGAATACCAAGCAAGGCCAACCAACTCTCTTGAAGTCCTTTCTCCAGGCTTGCCGGCCGATTTGGTCTCGCTTTCTTCCGTCTCATCAACTAACGCTTCCTGCAGTCGAAGTGCGTCAGCGAAGCCGCCGGTTTCGAAGGCCTGCTCCATGCTGCTGCGAATGACAAGCTTTGCCGCGTCCCCGCCCGAACGCGCGGCCTTAATCCACCACTCGCGCGCCTTTTCATCGCTTTGAGTAGCGCCGATGCCGTTCGCGTACATTGATCCAATTTTTAACATTGCCACAACGATGCCCGCAGAGGCCGCTTTCTCAAACCACTCGCGCGCCGCAACGGAATTTACCGGCATGCCCATGCCATTCTCATGCATCGCGCCAATATTGAGCATCGCTTCGATATTGCCTGCGGAAACTGCTTTTTCAAACCACTCCAGTGCCTTGCTATAGTTTCGCGTGGTGCCCAGACCCTTCTCGTAGAGCAAACCGACGTTGCGCATCGCTGTGGCTTCGCCCGCAGAGGCAGCTTTTTCCCACAATTCTAGCGCCTTGCCGTAGTTTTGCGGAACACCAAGTCCGCGAGAATACATATCGCCAAGGTTGATCAGCGACGCATCGTCACCCGCCGCAGCCGCCTTCTGATACCATTCGCGTGCCTTAATGTAGTCTTGCGCTACGCCGAGGCCATCCTCGTACAACAAGGCTAAGTTGCGCATTGATCCAGCATTGCCCCCGGCAGCCGCCTTTTCGTACCAATCCCGCGCCTTGTCATAGTCTTGCGCTACTCCATGGCCATATTGATATAGGCCACCGATATTGTTCATTCCTAAAGTGTCGCCGGTGACAGTGGATTTTTCATAGTATTCACGCGCTTTCGTGTAGTCTCGCTCCACCCCCAACCCTAATGCGTAGTGCAAACCGATATCCGATAATGCACCTATTTTACCAGCGTTAGCGGCTTTTTCGTACCACTCACGCGCCTTTCCGTAGTCTCGCACCACGCCCCAGCCGTTCTGAAAGAGTTGGCCGAGATTGCTCATCGCTGACTCATCGCCAGCCGCAGCCGCCTTCTCATACCATTCGCGAGCGCGGCCGTAGTCGCGCGCCACTCCTTTGGCTTGTGAATAAAGCTGGCCGAGGTTGTACATTGCTTGCCGAGAGCCGGCTGCCGCTGCCTTCTCATACAGCGAGAAGGCTTTCGCATAGTCCAATTCTACCCCGTTGCCGTGGTAATACAGGCCACCAAGACTGGTCAGCGCTTCTGGGTCGCCTTGTGCGGCAGCTCTTTCGAACCACTTGAAGGCCTGATTATAGTCCTGGACTACGCCTTGGCCTACACTGTAGAGCACACCGACATAAATTTGCGCCGCAACAATTCCCCGATTGGCGCGGGCAAGCAAATGGTAAAATAGAGCCTGGTCTCGAGCTTCGCGCGTGGCAAATTTTGAGCTACTCTCTGACATCTGCGAGAACAATGATGATGCTACTTCTGCGGTATCGAACGCCTTAGCTTTCTCAGCTTCAGCGCGGCGCTGCTCCTCCTCCGCGCGTTTGCGCTGATCGAGTGCCCGCCGTGACTGGTCTTCGGCCCGTTCTCGCTCGGCAACGGCCTCGCGCTGCTTCTCAAACGCCCACCACCCCGCGCCACATGCCAGCACGGCTAGAACGCTCGCGACAACCAGCCCAACGAAGGTCCGCTGCGCCACCCGTCTCTGCGCCGCCGCTTCGCGCTTTGCCGCGGCCAGCACCGCAGCCTGCGCTTGTTCACGCTCGGCACGGCTCGCGTCGGCCTCGCGAACCAACCGCTCGCGTTCAGCGAGCGCGCGCTCCCGCTCACTGGCCTGCTCCTGCTGCCACGCCTCACTCGCAGCAATGAAGGCCAAATGCGACGCCGTCGGCGCGGGGGCCGCGCGCGGCTGGCGAGCCACCCAAGCCCTGGCTTCCAGAATGTCTGCGCCCGATAGCAGCCGTCCCGTCGCCTTGCCGCCCGCCTCCCATTCAACGGCACGCTGCAAAAGTCGCGTGTGCTCGCGTAGCCAGCCAAGGTCGGTGCGCAGCGCCTTGTCGAGTTCGCGCATGCCACTCGCCCACCCCGAACTCGGGCGCGACGGCTCGGCGTAGAAGAAGATATAGTTGAGAGCCGCCAGCGCCGTCGGAACCGCCACCTCGCCGAGCGGGCGGGCGAGCACCGGAATGATGCGCTTGCCCATGGCAACGGCCTCGTCCACTTCCCAACCGCAGACCCTCGACTGAGCGGACGCCGGCGAGAGGACGAACACGACGGTGTCCGACTCGCGGATCAGCGTGCCGAGCTTATCCTGCCACGCTTCGGCGCCGGAGATGCCGACGCGGTCGATGGTCGGCACGAAGCCCGCCAGCTCCAGCGTGACGACGAGCTGGTCGGCAAAGCCCAAGTCCTCGCGGCTGTAAGAGATGAAAACCCTGAGTTTCTCAGGATCGCGTGATGTCTCAGACATGGCCCCTACCGCGCAATGGCAACCATTAGTATGGCAATACTAAACAGGCGATTGGTGACGCCGGCAAGATGGCGGCTTTTGGGAGGGGAGCGGCAGCATTCGACAGCCGTCCTAATGGGAGAGATGGGTCAAAAGCCGCCGTCAAAACCGGCCTTAGTTTCGATACACCCTGTTATCCCGTGTGCGTCGACGCGGCGCATCGCTCCGCGATGACGCAGCATGGAGCGACAGCGGAATGGTGCGTTGCGGACACGGGACCGCCGAGCATCGAGAAAAAAAGGAATTTCATTGGGTTTTACGGTCCCGCGTCTGCAGTGCACCACAAGAGTGCTGCACCGCGCGCGGGATGACACCGATTATTGAGGCTGGCTGCCGAGCCGAAAAACGCTCAGCGCTCCCCGTCGACAATCCGTGTGCCTCACCTCGACGCCTTATCGGGATCCTTCACGGCTTCGACGGTGGCGAATTCGATGTTGTAGAGTTCGCCGTCTTTCTTTTCGACCTTGCGCAGGTAGATGTTCTGCACGATGTCGCGCGTGTTGGGATCGATCGAAATGGGCCCGCGCGGGCTTTCGAACGCCATGCCTTTCATCGCGCCCAGCAAAGCGTCGCCGTCGGCGTTGCCGTTGGTTTTCTTGAGGGCTTCGTAGATCAGGTGCATGCCATCATAGCCGCCGACCGACATGAAATTGGGGCGCAGCGTCGGATACGCCTTCTTGAATGCCGCCACGTAAGCCGCATTCTTAGCGCCGGGATGCGCTGCAGAATAGGGACCGGCAGAAATCAATCCGAGTGCCGCGTCGCCGAATCCGTTGAGGATGTCGTCGTCGGGCAGGTCGCCGGTGGCGATCAGCTTGACGCCGCTCTTGTCCAGCCCGCGCTCGACGAACTGCTTGGCGAACGTCGCGCCTTGGCCCGATGGCACGAACACGAAAATCGCATCGGGCTTGGCGTCGGCCGCTCGCTGCAAGAAGGGCGCGAAGTCGGGGTTGGCGAGCGGCACGCGCGCTTCACCGACCATGGTTCCGCCGGCCTTGGTGAAGCTGTCCTTGAACCATTTTTCCGAATCGTGACCCGGTGCGAAATCGGCGACGATCGAGAACACTTTGCCGATGCCGTTCTTCGCAGCCCAACCGCCGATGACGGTAGCCTTCTGCGGCAGCGTGAAACTGGTGCGCACGATATACGGCGACCGCTCGGTGATGATCGCGGTGCCCGCGGCCATGACGATCTGCGGCACCTTGGCTTGCGCTGAAATGGGCGCTGCCGCCAACGCCAACGGCGTCAAGCCGAAGCCCGCAATCACCTTCACGCCGTCGTTGACGACCAATTCCTGTGCCAGCCGTTTGGTGGTGTCGGCGACGTTGGTGTCGTCCTTGACGATCAGCTCGATCTTCTTGCCGGCGACCGTGTTGCCGTTCTCGGACATATAGAGTTTGGCGGCGGCCTCGATCTGCTTGCCGGTCGAGGCGAAGGGACCGGTCATCGGCAGGATGAGGCCGATCTTGACGGTGTCTTGCGCCAGGGCCACGGCGCTGCCCAACGCGAGCAGGCTTACTCCCAAAGCGGTGGCTTTCAATAAACTGCGACGTTGCATGCGTTCTCTCCCCGACACTGTTTGTTAGGCTTGTTGGTGTGGATTTGCGCCAGCACGATGACGACTGTCAAATCTTGCGTTGGCTCGATGCGATGTGCTGGCGGGCGAGTTGGTCGATCAAGCGATAGCTCAGCCACAGCGCGAACAGTCCGAACAGCACGCTGCCGAGCAGACTGGCCGTGAAGACGCCCTCGGCGCCATACCAATGGCCGCCCAGCATGACGAACGGGATCGTGCCGAGCGTGGCGCGGGCCCAGTTGATGGCCGTCGAGTAGTGCGGATGGCGGAGCGTGTTGAAGACGGCGTTGGCGATGAACAGGAAGCCTAAGAACATGAACAAGGGTGCCAACCACCAGCAGAACAAGTAGATGAGACCAACGCTCTCACCGGTCAGACCGAACGAGCGAATGATCAACTGTGGCGACAGCGCCAAAGCCGCCCACGCGATCGCGGTGAAGGCGATGTTGGCCTTGACGGCTTCGGTCACGGTTTTGCGGACGCGCACAAAGTCGTGGGCGCCGTAGTTCTGTCCGATGATCGGGCCGATGGCGGCGGTCATGGCGAAAATCGCGCCGAAGGCGACTGGGTTGACGCGACCGCCAACGCTCCAGGCCGCCATCGCGGCATCGCCGTAGCCGGCCAAAGCCTTGGTGACGAACGCGTTGGCAGCGGGCGTTGCGAGGTTGGACGCCACGACCGGCACGCCGATCGCCATGATCCGGCCGGCGTCACCCTTGAATTCGCCGAATGTCGGCGCTTGCAGGAGGTCATGAACCTTGGCCACGCCCCACAGCCCGACGCCCAGCGTGAGGATGCGGGAGGCCACCGAGGCCCACGCCGCGCCTTGCAGCCCCATATGCAAGCCGAAGATGAAAACGGGATCGAGGATGACGTTGCAGATCGCCGCCGACAGCGTCACCCACATGGCGCGTTGCGCATCGCCGGCGGACCGCAGGATCGAGCCGCAGGTCATGCCGATCGCCATCAGCGGGAACGAAGGGTAGATGATGCGCAGATATTGGGTGCCGAGCACCTGCGTGCGACCGGTCGCGCCGAGCCAGCCAAGGACTTGTCCCAGATAGGGCCACAACGCCACGGTCATCAGCGTAGAGACGCCAGCACTGAGGAGCAGTGCGTTGGTAGCCAATCGCCGCGCTTCCAGACGGCGTCCGCCACCGATCGCTGGTGAGACCACCGATGTTGCGGCAATCGCCATACCGATGCCGATGGAGATCGAGAAGAACAGCACGCCACTGGCGAAGCCGACGGCCGCCAGCACTTCGGTGTCGCCCAGAAATCCCAGGAACAACAGATTGGCGAGGTCGCCCACGAAGAGCGACAGCAAGCCGAGCGCACCAGTGCCCGTCAGCACCAGCACATGCCGCATGATCGAGCCGTTCAGGAAGCGCGCCTCCGGCAGGCGTCGGGGGGATGGCGGACGCGGCGTGCGTAATGCCGCCGCAGGTGCCGCGCGCGGCTTGACAGCCTGCTTTCGGCGCCTTGATTTTCGCGATGTCGACATTGTCGGTAACGGCTCCAAGTGCGATCGGCGTGTGCGCGAACGCTGCGGCGTTAACGGCCAAGTTGGGGGGATGGATCAAATGGCGCCATGCAATGGAGCAGAGCGCCACGGGAGACGTGGCTCTTACCGCTTCTCGGCGGCGGTTGCCGATTTGTCGGCCCCTCGGCGGGGGTTGCCGACTAGCCGCCCTTCGGTGGCGGTTGACGCGTACGCGCCCGGTTGACTGTGCGTTCGTCGAGCCGTTGAAATTCGCCTTCGATGATCGGCCCATTTCCGGCAGGCGCCCGCGAGGCAGACGTCGTGCCATCGTCGAACGGCCGGTGCTGCCCTGCGCCGTTGGCCTCGGCACCTCGCGTGCCTGCCGAACGCTCGCCAAAGAAAAAACCACGCAGCTCCGACGAGCGGATCAAGCGACGCAGGCTGAAAACGGCGAAGCGACGGCGCAAGCGCGGCACCAAAAGTGCCAGTCCCGCCGCATCCGAAAGGAAGCCCGGCAGAATGAGCAACACGCCGCCCAACAGGATGAACAAACCGTCGATGACGGGTGCCAGCGGAGGTTTGCCACGCTGCATCAGGTCAATCGCGCGCTTCATGACCTGAAAGCCCTGCTCGTATATGACGTACAAGCCGAGCGCCGCCGAGATCACGATCAGCGCGAATGTCGGCCAGAAGCCGATGGCTTGACCGATCTTGATGAGCAGCGCGATCTCCAGAAACGGGACCGCGGCTAATACGAGGAGCAGTCCCAACCGCATGGTCTGATCCGTTGAAGGCGGCCGAACCGCGATTGGTATGGCCCTGCCGCTGTCGAAATGGACTTGGCCACATCTCCGACACGCGTGCACGCCCGTTCTATAGCGTCTTTGCGGGCATTTGGCTGCACATTTTCGTTGGAGGACCAGCGCTGGCAACGTGGTGGCGGTGCGTCGCTGGTGAAATCATGAAGATTGCAGGCAGCGGATGCACTTGCCTGCAAAACGCGCTATGTCAGCCTGGAACTCCCGGACGCGGAGGCCTATATCAGGGTGCGGGCGTGAGTGGGTACCGGGCTGGATGCCTTTCCCCGGCACCCGGCTCACCTGACACGTGGGTGACGTGGTTGGCTGACTGAGGAAAGTGGACCCATGGACGGCGGACAGAATAATCTGATGACCTTGATTTTCCTGGTCGCGGCGGTGCTCATTTTCTTGAAGCTTCGCAGTGTTCTCGGTCGCCGGACGGGCGACGAGCCCGCGCGTTTTGAACGTTACCGGTCGGATCGTGCGGCGGCCGAAGCTCAGGCGGCGGCCAAGACTGACGGCAAAGTCGTGACGTTGCCCCGGCGTGACCGCGAGGGTGCAGTTGCCGACGCTGGCGCCACGCGCGAACCCGACGCCGATCGTGCTCAGCGTATGACCCAGTTTGCCGGCGGTAATTCAGATATCGCGCGGGGGCTGATCGCGATCGCACAGGCGGATCGTAAATTCGAGCCGGTCGAGTTCGTGCGCGGGGCCAAAGCCGCATATGAAACGATCGTCATGGGGTTTGCCGAGGGCAATCGGGATCTGTTGAAAGATCTGCTGAGCACCGAAGTCTACGAAGGGTTCGCGGAGGCAATCGAACAACGCGCCAAGCGGCATGAGACGCTCGAGCAGAGTTTCGTCGGCATCAAAGCAGCCGACATGATCGAGGCGGAGCTGCGCGGTACCGCCGCCAACATCACGATGTCATTCGTGAGCGAATTGATCTCGGCGACGCGGAACGGAGCGCAGGAAATCATCTCCGGTGACGCCAAGCGCATCAAGGAAGTGACGGACGTGTGGACATTCTCGCGCAACGTCAATGCGGCCACGCCGAACTGGCGACTGGTGGCGACCCGCGCGGCCGTTTGATGGCCGCTAGCCAAGAGGGCGCCTCATTGTCATGTCGATCGCGAGACCATTCGCGGTTTTTGCTGTCGTGGCGGTGCTTTCGCTGACTGAGCTGTGGCTGGCGACTGGAAATGCGCAGTCGCCGTTGCCAACAGGGACGCCCCCAGCGGTTGCAAACGTGATGGCCGATACTCCAGCCGCACCTGCCACGTATGCTCGTGCGACGTTTGCCGACATCATCGGCTGGGCGTCCGACGATCATGCCGCAGCCCTCGAAACGTTCCGTTTGTCGTGTGCCAAAACCTCGCCCGATGCGGGGTTGGCGCGCGCTTGCACTGCTGCGAAGACCATTGCAGCCAGCTCCGATGCGGCTCGGCTCTTCTTTGAAGAGAATTTCGTTCCGCATCGCGTCGAGAACGCAGGCGGTACCGGCCTGCTGACCGCCTATTACGAACCCATACTGCAGGGCCGTCGCGCTCGGTCTCCGGGCTTCGAAGTGCCATTGCATCGTCGTCCCCACGATCTCGTCAATCTGGTGGATGAGGCGGATCGGGCCAGTTCGCCGACGAAGATGACGCACGCGCGTAAAACATCCGCAGGCCACGTGCCCTTCCCGTCCCGCGAGCAGATCGACCAGGGGGCACTGACTGGCCAAGGTCTCGAGCTCTTTTATGTGGCCGACGAGGTCGAGCGCTTCTTTTTGCAGGTGCAGGGTTCGGGCGTGATTGAATTGGCTGACGGCAGCCACGTCCGCGTAACCTACGACGGCAAGAATGGGTATCCCTATACTTCGGTCGGGCGCGTGTTGATCGACGCGGGAGCGATCCCTGCCGAGGGTATGTCGTTGCAGGCGCTGGCTGCGTGGCTGCGCTCAGACCCCGAACGTGGTCGCCGGGCTATCTGGCACAACAAAAGCTATGTCTTCTTTCGCGAGATGCCTGCTGCTTCAGCACCGGTCGGGGTGCTTGGTGTGCCGCTCACGGCGCGGCGCAGTTTGGCTGTCGACCCGGCGTATCATGCGCTGGGCCTGCCCATTTTCGTCGATGCGCCGGATATCGTGCACATCACCGGCAAACCCTTCCGGCATTTGATGATCGGACAGGACGTGGGATCGGCGATCAAGGGCGCAGTGCGCGGCGATATCTATGCCGGCAGCGGACCGGAAGCGGGTGCTGTCGCCGGCATCACCAAGCATCCCGGTCGATTTTTCGTGCTGTTGCCGCGAACGGGGGGCTTGTCCACCGGCACCGTGTCTCCCGCGCCGGTGCGACGGCCATGAAGCGCCTGCGTGTTAAGCGTACCAAGCAACCAGTACCACAGGCGTCGGCATCGACGGCTCTGACGCCGGACGAGCGGGCGTTGTGGAGCCATGTTGCCTCGAGCGTCCAGCGAATCGTCGTCAAATCGCGCGTGACACGGCGCGGCAGCAGCACTCTTGCCGACGCCGACGATGCCTCACTCGATGTGGCGGGCCGGACGACGCCAGAGCCACGCAGACCTGCCGCAACCGATCACGTCTCCGCCGTGGCTAGCAAACCGGCCTCGCCCAACCGGCCGGCACGCACGGTCGTCGGCGCTCCCGCCGCCGTGGAGGCACGCAAGGTCAAGAAATTATCGAAGGGCCGTAGCGGCATAGAGGCCCGGCTCGATCTGCATGGATTGCGCCAGCATGAAGCCCACAGCCTGCTCCGCAATTTCATACGGGACTGCCAGGCGCGCGGATTGAAATTCGTACTCGTCATCACCGGCAAAGGCCGCGACGACGACGATGCGTCCCTTTCGTTCGGTGCCATGATGGAACGTACGCCGCGCGGTGTGTTGCGTCGCAGTGTGCCGATGTGGCTGGCTGACATCGATCTGCGGAGTTCTATCGTCGGGTATTCGACGGCTGCAGCCCACCATGGGGGCGAGGGAGCGTTCTACGTCGAGCTTCGCCGGCTTAAATAACGGCGGCGCGCGCCAAGGGCGGACTGCGTTGCCTTTTGCATGCTTTGTCGATCGACATCTGATTAGGTGGGTTTGGCGCCGCGTGGTGCACGTTCGACGGGCGCGACGGCCGGTTCCATTGCGCCGCCATGCAGCCGCCATGAGCGGTCGATACACAGTGCGGGGAGGCAGGCATGAGAGAAAACGATTCGTCACTGCAGACACGGCCGACACCGTTCGTGTTGCTGTTCCTTGGCAAGGTTGTGCTGCTGTTTGCGACCATTGTCGTGGTGTGGGCGCTGTATGCGTACATGCATGCGTTCCGGCTGGAGTGGCTCGGCTGGTTTTACGCCACGCTGACACCGCTGACGAACAGTCTCTATCGGCTCGTCGAAGCGCTGTTCACCGGCGACATGCGCTACAAGATCCGCGCGGCCATCACCGACGATCTCGGGCAGCGGTCGTTGTTTCTATTGCTGCTGACGGCGACTGTGGAACTGACGCTTTACTGCCTGTTCAAGCTGATCAAGCTGGCAATCGCGCGTGCCAGAGGCCAAGGCGCAGCGTCGCCGCGTATCGGCTCGATGACACGCCACTGATCGGGCCGCAGGATGCACCGGCGTTGACGCCGATTTCGAACAGCCCTACGGGGTGGGCTAGGGTGGCGATTGCCGGCTGCCGCGCTGGAACTTGCTCATGGTTGCTGCCCACTCCGTACTGGCCGGAAATTTCGATGTCCTCGTGATCGGCGGCGGCAATGCTGCGCTGTGCGCGGCGATCTCGGCGCGGCAGGGCGGGGCGTCCGTGCTGCTGGTCGAGGCGGCGCCGAAATTCTATCGCGGCGGCAATACGCGGCACACCCGCAATATGCGTTGCGCCCACGACGCAGCCACCGCAACACTGTCAGGACCCTACACCGAAGACGAGTTCTGGAACGATCTGCTGGTTGTCACCGGCGGCAATACCGATGAGCAACTCGCCCGCCACATGATCGCGCAGTCCAAGGAGATGTTGACCTGGATCGTCGAACAGGGCGTGCGCTTCCAGCCGTCGCTCGGTGGCACGCTCAGCTTGGGACGGACGAATTCGTTTTTCCTCGGCGGCGGCCGCGCGATGCTCAACGCGCTTTATGACACCGCCATCGGCCACGGCGTCACCGTGGCCTACGACGCGGAAGTGGTGGCGCTCGACATCGACGATGGGCACTTTCGATCGGCGACCGTTGCGCACGCAGGCGAGCGTCACGTCGTGACGGCAAAAACGTTGGTGGCAGCGTCGGGCGGGTTCGAGGCCAATATCGACTGGTTGCGCGAATCGTGGGGGGCAGCGGCGGACAACTTTCTCATCCGCGGCACGCCGTATAATCGCGGAACGGTGCTGAAGATGTTGCTTTCGGGCGGCGTCGCTCCCATCGGGGACGCAACGCAGTGTCACGCCGTCGCCATCGACGCCCGCGCCCCCAAGTTCGATGGTGGCATCATCACGCGCCTCGACTGCGTGCCGTTCGGCATCGTCGTCAACAAACACGCTCAGCGCTTCTACGACGAGGGCGAGGACGTGTGGCCGAAGCGCTATGCGATCTGGGGCCGGCTGGTGGCAGCCCAGCCCGATCAGATCGGCTACATCATTTTCGATGCACCGAAGCTGGGTCTGTTCATGCCGTCGCTGTTCCCGGCCATTGCGGCTGACAGCGTTGCTGAACTCGCAGCAAAACTGACACTCGATGCAGCAGCGTTGGAGGCGACGGTTGCGGGCTTCAATGCAGCCGTGCTGCCCGGTACGTTCGACAATCAAATTCTCGATGATTGCCGCACCGAGGGATTGTCGCCGCCGAAGTCGCACTGGGCGCAACGCATCGAGACCGCGCCGTTCTATGCCTATCCCGTGCGTCCGGGTATCACCTTCACGTATCTGGGCACGCGTGTCGATCTGATGGCGCGCATGCTGCTCGATGGCGGCGGCGCCAGCGACAACATGTTTGCGGCCGGTGAGATCATGGCCGGCAACGTGCTGGGACGCGGCTATGCAGCCGGCATCGGCATGACGATCGGCAGCGTCTTCGGACGCATCGCAGGGCGAGAGGCAGCAAAACGTGCACGCAACTGAAACAGCAGGCTCCGTGTCATCGCACGCCTCGCCGGCGTTGGCGGAAGCCGACCGGCTGATGACCGTGTGCAATTCGTGCCGCTATTGCGAAGGCTTGTGCGCGGTTTTTCCGGCGATGGAGATGCGGCGGTCGTTTGCGGATGGCGATCTCGATTATCTGGCAAACCTCTGTCACGGCTGCGGCGCTTGCTATGTCGATTGCCAGTTCTCGCCGCCGCACGCGTTCAACGTCAACGTGCCGAAGGTGTTGGCCGAAGTGCGCGGCGACAGTTATCACACCTACGCTTGGCCGCAGGCGTTGGCACCGCTGTTCCAACGGAACGGACTGGCCATCGGTCTTATCACGGCGTTCTGTATCGCGGTCTCGTTCGGCTATCTCGCTGTCGGCCCCGATGCCGATGCCATCTTTGCCGTTCACACCGGCCCAGGTGCGTTTTATCGGCTGATGCCGCACAACACGATGGCCGCCATGTTCGGCGCGGCATTCCTTTACGCCATCGTCGCGCTGACCCTCAGCGGACGGAATTTTTGGCGCGCACTCGGGCCGGTGCCTGTGGGCGCGCGCGCGTTGCCTTCGCTCTGGCAAGCGATGGGTGACGCGGGCCGCTTGCGCTATCTGGATGGTGGCGGCGCCGGCTGCGCGTTGCCGAACGATGGTGCGCCAGCCAATGCCGTCACGCAACCGGACCGGCGGCGGTTCTACCATCACCTGACGTTCTACGGTTTCATGTTGTGCTTTGCTGCAACGTCGGTGGCGACGCTGTATCACTACCTCCTCGCTCGCGAAGCGCCGTATCCCTGGTACGATCTGCCGGTGGTGCTGGGAACGCTTGGCGGGGTGGGCTTGCTGATCGGGCCGCTGGGTCTGTTGTTTCAGCGGCGCGCACGCGATCCGGCCGTGCGATCCGACAAGCGGAGCGGCATGGACGCGGCCTTCCTGGCGATGTTGTTTCTGACCAGCGCAACGGGCTTCGCGTTGCTGCTATTGCGCGCGACACCCTGGCTCGGCATGACGCTGTTTTTGCATCTGGGCGTGGTGATGGCGCTCTTTCTGACGCTGCCCTACGGCAAGTTCGTGCACGGCATCTATCGGTTCCTGGCGCTAGTGCGCTACGCACAAGAGCGCCACGTGAGCCACTGACGGCGAAGCGTTCCCGGAGGTTACGGCTTCGGCTCCGCCTTGGATGACGTGTGACGCCGAATAAAAAGGCCTTCACGGTGAACTGCACCGTGAAGGCCCAATCTGCACGATGATGCTTAGAACGACAAGCCGGCCTTGACGACGACCCAGCGACCCTTCTGCACCTGCTGCACGGATGTTGCAGTGCTAGCGAGATGATTGGTCTTGCTGAACTTCGTGACCGGCGAGCCGAAGATGTCCTGGAACGCGTCGCCCGACTCGAGCGCTGTCAAAAGTTTCTGACCTGTCAGATCCTTGCCCGCGAGTTTGACGTAATGAGCGAACGTGACGATGGCATTGTAGCCGATGATCGCCTGTGTGTTCGGTGTCGCGTTGAAGGCGGCGCGGTAGGTGTCGACCCAGGTCTTGATCTTGCCCTTGGCGGTATCTTCGTACGGAATTTCGAAGCCGCCAGCCGCATAGAGACCTTCAACCGCTTCCTTGCCGAGCGCCGGCACCTCGATCACGTTGACCGGGGTGGCGCCGAGGAAGGTCGTTTCCCAGCCGAGCTTTTTGGCTTCCGACATGACGCCGATGGGTTCGCGGATGACGCCGCCGATCACCACGAGATCGCAGCCGTCGGACTTGAGCTTCGCCACCGGCGCACTGAAATCTGACGTGCCGCGCTTATAGCTCGTCACCGACGCCGGCTTGATCTTCATGGCTTCGAGCTGCGCCGTGAACCCATCGAGCACGTTCTTGCCGTACTCGTCATCCTGCGAGATGATACACGGCTTCATCGATTTCTTGGTCTCGATCATATACTTCACGGCTGCCCGCGTGCTCTCGACGTAGGGCAACAGGTTGTTGAACTTCAGCCGTTCCTGCGGTTTGGAGGCGTCGAACTTGAAGGTGAATTCGGCGGCCGTCAGCGGAAACAGTTGCGGCACGCCGGCGTCGAGCACGATGTCCTGCGCGGCCAGAACGGTGGGCGAGCCCATCGAGCCGATGTTGGCGAAGATCTTGTCTTTTTCGATCATCTTCTGTGTGGCGAGCACGGCTTTCTTGGGATCATAGCCGCTGTCTTCGACGATCAACTTGAGTTTGCGCCCGTTGATGCCGCCCGCCGTATTGATCTCGTCGACGGCGTACTTCATGCCGTTGGCGACGGACACGCCCCAGCCCTTGATGGGGCCTGACATATCCTGATGGGTACCGATGACGATCTCGGTGGCGCTGATGCCCTGGTCGGTAACCTTCGTCTGGGCTGCTGCAGGTAGTGCCATCGCTGCAAGCGATGCAGCCAACGCCGTTACTGAAATGCCTGTCGTGCGCATGTGTTTTCTCCTTGGTGGTGTCCGGTTGGTGTCTTTTCTTGTGTGGACTGGTCGTCCGGCGGTTGTATTCAACTCGCCAAGCGCTCGCCGTACATGTCGGCGATGACGGGTGCGTATTTTTTGTTCACGAAGCTGCGCTTCAACTTCATGGTCGGCGTCAATTCCTCATCCTCCGGGGTCAACTGCTGTTCGATCAGGTAGAATTTCTTGATCGTCTCGACGCGTGCGAAATTGGCGTTCACCTTTTCTATTTCGCTCCAGATCAGATCCTGCACTTCCTTGGCACGGCACAAGCTGGCGTAGTTGGTGAAGGGAATATCCTGGTCCTGCGCGAATTTCTCGACGTTCTCCTG
>JANLYD010000312.1:0-1979 GCA_031365465.1 Hyphomicrobiaceae bacterium | reverse complement strand
GGACCCGGATCACTACGGGTGGACGATGATCTTGACCGCGGTGTCGTTGTGGTGGATGCCGGATATGGGATTTCGCGTGACCATCCCCCGCGCTCACCCTTTCCTATCTGGCGTATTCACCCGGATATGCAGCTCGCGCAGTTGCTTGATGCCGACTTCCGAGGGCGCGCCCATCAGCAGGTCGTTGGCTTGCTGGTTCATCGGAAACAGCGTGACTTCGCGCAGATTCTTCGCGCCGACGATCAGCATCACGATGCGATCGACGCCAGCGGCCATGCCGCCATGCGGTGGCGCGCCGTACTGGAACGCACGATAAAGGCCGCCGAAGCGCGCTTCGACATCGGCGCGCGTCAGCCCTGTGTGCTCGAACGCTGTCACCATAGTGTCCGGCTTGTGATTGCGGATCGAGCCCGACGCCATTTCAAAGCCGTTGCAGACGATGTCGTACTGGTTGGCCTTGAGCGCCAGCAATTGCTCCGTCGTGGTCGCGGCCATCAGTGCGTCGTGGCCGCCCGCCGGCATCGAGAACGGGTTGTGCGCGAAGTCGAGCTTCTTGTCGTCGTCATTCCATTCGTAGAACGGCATGTCGACGATCCAGCACAGCGCGAAACGGTTCTCGTCGATCAGCTTCAGCTCGCGCCCGACCTGATCGCGGGCGAGGCCGGCAAATTTGTAGAAGCGCTCCGGATTGCCGGCGGTAAAGAAGCAGGCGTCGCCGGTTTTCAGGCCGAGTTGCTGCTGGATCGCGGCGGCACGTTCAGCACCAACGTTCTTCGCCACAGGCCCGGCGCCTGCCGAGCCTTCCTCGTCGCGCCAGAAAATGTAGCCCAAGCCCGGCTGTCCTTCTTTCTGTGCCCACCCGTTCATGCGATCGCAGAACGCGCGGCTGCCCCCCGTTGGTGCCGGGATCGCCCAGACGCGGACTTTTGGATCCTTCTCGATCATGCCCGCGAACACTTTGAAGCCGGAGCCGCGGAAGTGTTCGGTGACGTCTTGCATCTCGATGGGGTTGCGCAAGTCGGGCTTATCGGAGCCGTACTTACGGATCGCCTCGTCAAAGGGAATACGCGGCCAGCCTTTGGTCACTGGTTTACCGTTCGCAAACTCCTCGAACACGCCCGTGATCACCGGTTCCATCGTCTGGAACACGTCTTCCTGCTCGACGAAGCTCATCTCGAGGTCGAGCTGATAGAATTCGCCAGGCAGACGGTCAGCACGCGGATCTTCGTCGCGGAAGCACGGCGCGATCTGATAGTACCGGTCGAAACCCGACATCATCAGCAATTGCTTGTACTGCTGCGGCGCCTGCGGCAGCGCATAGAACTTACCCGGATGGATGCGCGACGGCACGAGGAAGTCGCGCGCCCCCTCGGGCGACGAGGCCGTCAGAATCGGCGTCGAGAATTCGTTGAAGCCAGCGTTATCCATGCGGCGGCGCATGGATTTGATCACCGCCAGCCGCGTCATGATATTCTTGTGCAGCGTCTCGCGGCGCAGATCGAGGAAGCGATACTGCAGGCGCAGATCTTCGGGATATTCTTGCTCGCCGAACACCGGCACCGGCAACTCCTTCGACTCGGACAGCACCTCGATTTCGTTGGCGTAGAGTTCGATTTCGCCGGTCGCCATGTCGGCGTTGGTGGTACCTTCGGGGCGCTGACGCACGCTGGCGTCGATGCGGATCACCCACTCCGAGCGCACTTTCTCGGCCATCTTGAACGCTGCGCTAGCGGGATCGGCCACGACCTGCGTCATGCCATAGTGATCGCGCACGTCGATGAACAGCACGCCGCCATGATCGCGCACACGGTGCACCCAGCCCGACAGCCGCACGTTCTGGCCGATGTCGCTGCTACGAAGCGCGCCACAGGTGTGCGAGCGATAACGATGGAGCCCAGTTGAAGGTGTCGATGCTGCCTCAGCCATGGCCGGATTTCCTCATAACTTAACGAATTTTGGATCGAGCGGGAAAAGCGCAC
>JANLYD010000310.1:0-3371 GCA_031365465.1 Hyphomicrobiaceae bacterium | reverse complement strand
GCTATCTCGCGGCGCGTGAGGTGACGGTCAAACGTCGGAAATGTTGAATTCGCTGACTAAATCGCTATCGTCAGCGAGTTATAACAGAAGTGGTTGCGGGGGCACGCAACGCACTATATCGGACGGATCGTTCCCTTGTTCGTTCTTCATCAGGACTGCGAGCGTTCCTTCGACTTCGATTTCGAGCGGATCAGGCGCGCGCGTTGCCTTCACGACGATACGGCGGATCAACGAGCGCACGTGTGCAACAGCATCCAGTTCGCCGTGCTTGCCATTTGCAAGTGCCTTGTGAATTTCAGCAGCCTTTTTTGCATAGCGCTCAGCGGCGTTCGGAAACACTTCGACGATTTTGTTTTGAGGTTCAGCCGCCATCGCCGCTTCGAGGTCCCGCCGCTCTTGCGCAAGTTTGTTGAGCCGAGGACCGGCGACGGCCGGTTCAGCATGGCCATCCTCAACCAGCTTCAACATCCGATTGATCTTGCGCTCTACGTCGGCAAGGTCCGCTTCAAGGCGGCCGCGTGATTGTCGGCGCTCGGCAGCCAGGCGCATGCGTTCGCGCCGATATGTCTCGACCGCGTCTGCCACCACGTCCGACGCCAACAAGTTGCGCCGCAGAGCGCCAAGCACACGTTCTTCGACTTCGCGCATTTCAATGGTGCGCGAGCAATCACAGATGCCGCTATTCACGCGGCCAGAACACCGAAGGTAATCATGCGTCGCGACGATGTATCGTGACCCGCAAGCTCCACAGTAAATCAAACCGGAAAGCGGACGCTTCGGACGGCGTTGTTGATAAAGATGCGGCCCGCCCCGCTCCGCGCGCCGCCGTTGCACCGCGTCCCAGATTTCATCGTCGATCACGCTCAGGTGTGGCACTGCCTGACGCTGCCATTCGGATTCCGGATTTTCGCGCGCGACCCGCTTGCCGGTATCCGGGTCCTTGATGAACCGCTGGCGGTTGTAGACGATGGTGCCATGATAGAGTTCGTTGTTCAAAATACCATTGCGACGCTTGGGCGAGCCAAGCAGCGCTGATGCATTCCATACGCCGCCGGTCGGTCCAGGCACCTTTTCTCGATTGAGCTCGCGGACGATGGCGAGCGGTCCCTTGCCCTTCACGTACTCCGTGAAAATGCGGCGGACGATCGCGGCCTCGGCGGCATTGATCGTTCGTTGCCCGCAAACATCCCCACCCTTCACCACGTCGTAGCCGAAACTCTTGCCGCCCGGAATGTACCCAGCCTTCACGCGACCCAATTGTCCGCGTCGTGTTTTCTGCGCCAGATCCTTAAGGAACAGCGCAGACATGGTGCCCTTCAAGCCAACGTGGATCTCGGACACTGCGCCATCGGCGAGGGTTTCGATGCGCACATTCAGAAAGGTAAGTTTCTCGTAGAGTGACGCAATGTCGGCCTGGCTGCGAGACAGCCGGTCCAAGCTCTCGGTCACCACCACATCGAACGCGCCCTTGGCAGCATCTGTCAGCAATTGCCGAAGGCCTGGTCGATTGAGCGTCGACGCACCTGAGATCGCAGCGTCTTGGTAGGATTGGCTGATCGTCAACCCACGCGCCTCGGCATATTTCCGGGCCACCGCGACCTGATCGGCGATCGACCGCTCATCCTGCAATTCACTGGAAAAGCGAGCATAGATGGCAGCACGCATGTCCAAGGCTCCGAAGCTGAGGCACCGATATTTTGAGTGTACTACATTCCGCCTTCTGCGGCATCATCCTCGCGCGCCGCGATACGAGCCAGTGCTCGTGCCACCTCCAGGATCGCCCGATGGGCGGCATGACTGTCGTTGGCGTCAAAGACAGCGACGTATTCAACGACGATTGCCGGTTCTCGTTTCAGTTTGACCATGACGCTGTTCCTCCTGCGTCCGGTGATCATATCGATCACGCGCCGCAAGCTGAAAGTCCGCTATCGGTGCGCGTGGAGCCCGTGCGAGTAACAGTACGCGGCATAGCTACGACATACCCGTCGTTTGGTATCATCGGCCGCAGGGGTGACCGCCGCGTTCGCCTTACCAATCCGATTGGCGTGCCGGCAGCACTACAAGTCAGTCATTCGCAGTCGAAGTGCCGCAGCGGTTGCCGGCATGTCCTGCGTTTCGAGTGCGCCGATGTATTCCGCAGGCGAGCGTGGCGGGTTTTTGAGATCGGCCCTGTGAAGGCGAACCGCTTCGATGACAGCAGCTGGGTTCTCGTCGAGCAATCGACTGACGAACGCATCCGGGTGCATGGGCTCAGTTCCGAACTCTGCCAACACACTGGCCGGGAAATCCTTCAAATTCTTCGTCACGATAACGCTCGCACTGCAGTGGATCGCGGCAGCAAGCACATGGCGGTCATCGACATCGGGCAAGGTGAGGCTTGGGATAAGCGCCTCATAGCCGGTCACGAGCCCGTCCGGGATAAACTTGTCCATCAGCTGACGCGTGCGTGCAATTTTCTTGGCATCGAGATGTGGCTGGTCGGCGAGCAACGATTGTGTCCACTCGTCTTGGATCGCCGACGTCCATCGCGCATCGAATGCTTCGGTCACGGCCAACCAAATCAGCAGGTGCCGCAACGACGCGGAGTAAAGTACATTGGCATCGAGGACGGCGACCGGCACCGTGGCCTCGCTCATTCGAGACCGAGCTCTTGGCTGATCTCCACCATCTCTTTTAGGGCCACGCGTGCAAGCGCTTTGCTGTCGCGCTTGTAATTCAACACATCGTCCAGACGCAGGCGACGATGAGCGCCGACCATGCGAGCCGGCAACTCACCCTTGTCGATTAGGCCAACGACGAACGGCCGCGAGACGTGCAGAAGCTCGGCCGCCTCGCCGGTCGTCATTTCCGTGTCCAGTGGCACCACGGTCACGGCCCGGCCCGCCGCCATTTCCTTGAGCAAGGTCTTGAGCAACCTCGCCGCAGCGGGCGGCAATTCCAGCGCGGTGCATTCCTTACCTGGTTCGACGATTTGCATCGTCAAACCAGTGTCGTCGGACGCACTCGCGTCGAGGACACGGCTCGCCGCCTGCGCCAGCAAAGCATCGCGGGCGGTCGGAATGGTCGGCTCGGTCGTTGGTCGGGACATTGGGCACCTCTTAGCAAGCACAATACCATAAACGAAACAAACGAATCAAGAGGAATGAACAAAACGGCTAGTTCTGAGCTGACAGTACATGCGCCGTCTATACAGTTCGTCGCAGGAACGCCTCTGGGATGGGGCTCCCAGAGGCGTCGACGTTCGTAACGGGCGTCGCTCACGTGTCGAACATTCGGTGCTCGCGGTCGAGGTGGCAGCAACTGCAGGTGCCACCCACCGGCGGCTCCCAATAATCTCCCTCGACGGCGCGCCGCCGGCCACACAAGGGGCA
>JANLYD010000303.1:0-28912 GCA_031365465.1 Hyphomicrobiaceae bacterium | reverse complement strand
TTGAGCCACCGCCATCATTTGCTGCCTGCATATTGTCCATAGTCTTCTCCCCGATAGTCTAGCTTAAAAGTGCCACCAACTGCGCCGCGACGTGCGCAAGTCTAGCCCGGTTGCACATGGCCGTGCCCGTTATCGTCGTTCTATGGTCAAGCCGCCAATCAAGGCTAATCACAAAATTGTAGGCACAAAGATCGACCTCCCCAACTTTGGCTGCCTGATCGGTCCATCGGACCCTCGTCAGGCGGACCGGTTATCAACTCGGTTTTGTGACGTTGAACTGCTACTGTTAAGACGATCATCGACCAATCGTTGTGAAAATCGAGGACCGGCCTTGCCCCGACCCGAGATGCGAGAAATTTCGGAGCTTCAGCGGCGCGCTCTTCAAGCCGGAGGCACTGGGTGCTGGACTTGGGACGCCGATAGCGGCCGGGTGTCCCTCGATGAGCGGGCGGCAGCCACGCTCGGACTACCGCCAAGCCTGCCGACAATCGAAGCGTGGACTGCAGCCATCCATGTGGACGATCGCCAAAAATGGTCTGAGATATTGAAGGCGGCACTGGCATTCGGCGGTGAGGGCATTTTCAATTGCGAATGCCGCGTGTTTCGTCCTGGCGACCACCACCCTCGCTGGATCGCGACCAACGGCTGTACTGAATTCCGCGACGGCTCGGCTGTCCGCATGTACGGCGTTCTGCGCGATGTGACCGAGCTTCGGCAAGCGTCGTTCCAACTAGAGGAATTGACGTCACGCCTTTCCGGGATCGTCTCTATTGCTGCAGATGCCATCATCTCGGTGGACCAAGATCAACGCATATTGATGTTCAACGATGGTGCCGAAATCATTTTTGGTTATGGGCGTGACGAGGTCATCGGCAAGCCACTGACGGTTCTCATGCCGGATCGCTTTCAAGCAGCACACGGCGCGCATGTTCGAACCTTCGGGGCAGGCACTGTGCAGTCGCGGCGCATGGGCGAACGTGGCGCAATCCTTGGACAGCGCAAATCCGGAGAAACGTTTCCGGCGGAAGCGTCCATTTCACGGGTCATGGTAGCGGGCACGCCTTTTTATACTGCTGTGCTGCGAGACATCACAGAACGCAAGCAATCCGAGGAAGTGCTGGAACGGCGCATTGCCACCGCGACGCAAGATCTGCGGCTGGAAATGCGTCGGCGTGAAGAATCGCAAGCGCAGTTGCTGCGGACCCAGAGAATGGAAGCGTTTGGACAGCTCACCGGTGGGCTTGCACATGACTTCAACAATCTGCTGACAGTCATCATCGGCAATCTCGAGCTGCTTGAAATGCGGCTTCAGGACGAGAAGTCCCGAATATTGCTCCAACGAGCCCAAGATGCCGCCGGCATGGGTTCGCGGCTGACAACACGCCTGCTTACGTTTGCGCGAAGGCGCAGTTTCGAGGCTGCGCCATTGAATGTAAACGAGGTCGTGATCGGCATGGCCGAGTTGCTCGAACGCTCGCTCGGCGAACACATTACCTTGGCCACAAGTCTCGAACCGGCACCCTGGACCGTCATTGCGGATGCCAGCGAAGTAGAGAATGCAGTTCTCAACCTTGCCCTCAATGCACGCGACGCGATGCCGGGCGGGGGGAAGCTTTTCATCGAAACCGCCAATGTGCATTTCGAGGCGGAACAATCCAGCGTCTCCGGCACCGTGGCTGCCGGTGATTATGTTCGGCTGACCGTCAGCGACACCGGATGCGGAATGTCGGAGGACGTGCAGCGGCAGGCCTTCGAGCCGTTCTTCACCACAAAGGAACCCGGTAAGGGAACAGGTCTTGGCCTCAGCACGATCTATGGTTTCATCGAACAAGCGAAAGGAGCCGTGAAACTGCAAAGCGAAGTCGGCCTCGGCACGACGATCAACCTTTATCTTCCGCAAGCAGATGGCGAGGTGATCGCGCCTAACGATCTGCACGAGAGTGCTTTCGTGCCGCGTGCGACAGGCGAACGCGTCCTGCTGGTCGAGGACAACGCCGACGTCCGTGTCGCGATCAACGCGCAATTGGAATCCCTGGGCTACGTGGTCGTCATGGCCAGCAATGGTCCGGATGCAATACATCAGCTCACAACTTCGGGTCCGTTCGCGCTGGTCATGAGTGATGTCGTCATGTCGGGGGGCATGTCCGGCTTCGACGTCATGCGTTGGATTCAGGCAAACACGCCGGATATCAGGATCGTTCTGGCCTCCGGTTATCCCGATGCCGTCCTTCGATCCGAAGCCGCCGCCGAACTGCAGCCTAAAATTTTGCGCAAGCCCTTCAACCGATCCGAGCTCGCACGGGCCCTGCGGCGTGCCCTCGCTGTCTGAAGCAAGTCAGAGTTTTTTGACATCGGCCGAGAAAACGTATCCGACGCCACGCACGGTTTTTATCATCCGCGGCACTTCGGGTTCCGGCTCGATCTTCCGGCGAACGCGTACGACGAGCGCGTCGATTGAACGATCAAAGGGAGACCAGTCGGCCCCCTTCAGCAGATCCATGATATCATCGCGCGACAGTACGCGAGCCGGACGTGCGACGAACATCTCGAGCATATTGAATTCTGCCGTTGTGAGATCACGCGACGTTCCGAGCGCAGACCTGAGTTCGCGTCGTTGCAAATCCAGGATCCAGTCTCCGAAGGCATAACGTTCCCGTTCGCCAGAGACAGGCGATTCCACTGCATGGGCACCCTGGTAACGCCTGAGAACGGCCCGCACGCGGGCAAGCACTTCGCGAATGTGGAACGGCTTTCCGATGTAGTCGTCGGCTCCCAGCTCCAGTCCGACGACACGATCGATCATATCACTTTTGCCGGTGATCATTACGATCGGCACATTGCGCGTCTCGCGAATTTTGCGTGCAAGTTCAAGACCGTTTTCGCCACCGAGCTTCAAGTCCAGCGTGATGAGGTCTGGTGCGGACGCCGCAAGCCGGGCGGCTAGTTCCTGGCCGTCTTTCGCCTCGGAAACCTGAAAGCCCTCGAGTTCAAAACACTCGCGGAGCAAGGTGCGCACCGCTTCGTCGTCATCAACGACCAAAATGTGCTGTGCCGACTCCGTACATGGCATGAGGCAATTCCTGGGTTGATCCCGTCTTACACATTCTCACACGCCATTACCAAGCAATCGTTCAGGCGGCACATGCGCGTGTTTGTCTCTGGTCATCGAACCGCAAAAACGACCTGAGCGAGGATAATTCATGTCTGCGACCACCTCGTGCGCACAGCAATCGGTGATGATGCCCAAAACCAGCGGCAATCGCACCCCGACCGACGGCATTGCTGCGTCCCATCCCGATGGCAAAGAGCGAGTCGTGGCCGCCAAGGAATATATCTATCGCGAGGGTGATCCGTCGACACACGTCTATCGCATCGACGCGGGCCACGTCTGTATTTTTCGCGTGCTTCCGGATGGCCGGCGGCAGGTCGTCAATTTCGCCTATCCTGGCGACCTGATCGGGCTCGGGGCATTGAGCGGACATACTGCCAGCGCCCAGGCCGGGACCAAGACGCGGCTGACCAGTTTTACCACCGTCAGTCTGCAGCACGAGGCTCGTCGCGACACTTCGCTCGCGCTTGAGCTGTATCGAGCCGTATCGGAGGAACTCGCCGCCACTCACGACCTCTTGATGACAGTCAGCCACCGCAGCGCGGGCGAACGCCTTGCCGCGTTCCTGCTCGCACTGTCGCGCCGCAATGGGCGCCGGGGCGGAAACGAGAGTGAAATCGTGCTTCCCATGACTCGCGCCGACATTGCCGACCTTCTGGGGCTGACAATCGAAACGGTCAGTCGCACGTTCACGAAGTTCCGCGTCGAAGGCCTGATCGATCTGGAGCAGTGCATTCTCGTGACTATCCACGACATCAGAGCTCTGACAGCAACGGCGGAAGGTGGGGCGCCGAATAGTTCGCAGTTCAGGTTGGCGTCCTAAAGCTCTCCGATTTGTGACGTCCGACACCGGCACGCTTTTGAGGCGCTGCCGCTTTATCGCGGGACTCGCCCTTCGTGAAACTCAACTGCAGCTCGATGCTTGCCGGGTATGACAGGTGCTCGCCAGATGACCAAAGCTGCTGATCGCAGTCGAAATTGCGTGGCGATTTTCGACACCTTCCCCGATCTCTGCCGGGCGTTCGACGACTTCGACGCCGTTGCGCTACCCTCTGGTCAGATCGGCTTGGCAGGTCGGGCTTCGACGGTCACCGGCTTGAAGCACTATCTCGGGCAGGGGCGAGTGAAGATTTTATCCGCAGATCGTGCCCTCTTTGCGATCGCACCTGTCGGGATCGATGTAGGCGAGGAGAAGTTGTTGGCGACCGGCGGCGGACTCTGGCCGACGTTGCAATTTTTCGGAACGAGGCCAGGTGAAGAGCTGATTGCCGCACGTTGGATCGCACCGCACAATCGCGACGAGTTGACGACGCACATCATCAACGGTGCTGTTCTTGTCAGCGTCCGCGCGGCAACAGCCGATCTGCACCGGAAATGTACGCAGATTCTCTTGCAGCACAGCTCGAACCGCGTTCACACGCATGAGTTCAATTTCTAACTTACGCGAACCGATGACGTTCTGCATTCGAGTCGGGAACGACTTCGCGCGACTATGCTAGCGGGTGCCAATTGCCATGCAACCAACGAGCCGTTCATGACGATTTATGACATCGTGTCAGAGCACCACGTCCGGACGGTTCGTGAGCAGTGCGTCGATCGTTTGCGCATTCAGGCAATAGTGATCAAGGCCAGACTGCGCATCGTTCGCCGCTAGATCACGCGCGCATTTGCGCCAACTCGTGCACCGCATGCACGTGCGCTCCATGTCGCGATAGAGCGGGTCCATCGCAAGATATGCGGGATCGAGCCCGACGGCTTCGAGGCGTTGTGGAAGCAGGACGCGAGGTCCAGCATGCGGCTTCGAAATGGCTGCCATGTCACTCATCGAAATGCCGATATCGTGCATGATGCGATCAGCTTCGCCCGGGGCAAGTTGCTCGAGCTCGGTCGCGAGCCCTTGACGAGCATACCAACAGTCCAGTCGATTTCGGATGGCGGTCAGAACGGAAGTTCCACGCAGGGATTTCATGTCGACAATCCTCTTTCACCTCATCGGGACGAGATTACTAGAAGCTCTGTCAATCGCAGTTGATCGGGATCAAGGTGCTTTCACTGGCATTGTCATGCGGCGGGTTCTTGCAATGACTGATCGGCCGACTTTTGAGTAGGAATACCGCGCTCGTCATCCAAGGCACGCCAGCCTGCACCTTCAAGGTCGTCGTACTGTCCGTTTCTCAGCGTCCAAAGAAATGCGCACAGTCCTAGTCCGCCAAGAAACAAGGCGACTGGAACGAGCCAGGCAAGAGCTGTCATAGTGTCAGACTTTCTTTATACCGTGGACCCGCAATGCATTCAGCGTCACCGCTACCGAGGATGCGGACATGGCGATGGCTGCAATCAACGGCGTGACGCGGCCCGCCATGGCGAGCGGAACAAAAACCACGTTGTAACCGACGGCGATGGCGAAGTTTTCAAGTGCACGCCGCTGCGCCGACTTTGCGACGACGAGCAGATCTAAAATCGGTCCGAGCCGCTGACCTTGGAAGATCGCATCCGCTGCCGTTTGACTGATGTCCACGGCAGAGGCCGGCGATAGCGATGCATGTCCGGCTGCGAGTGCAGGGGCATCATTCAAGCCATCTCCAACCATGAGTACTTTACGACCGGCTTTTTCCAATTCTCGGATACGAGCGATCTTGTCGGCCGGGTGCATGCCGGCCTGCCATGCATCGACTTTTGCTTGGGAGGCCACCAGAGCAACCGCTCCACGATTGTCGCCGGACAACACTTCTATGTCGTAACCAGATGCACGTAAGCGCTGCAACGTCTCGACTGTGTCGGAGCGCATCGCATCCTGAAGCCTTATCGCAACGGCGGAACGCGTCGCGATGCGTACCCAGATCGTCGCTTCGGTGGGCGTCGAATCTGCAGCGTCACAAAACGAGGCCGAGCCCAGACGCACATCAATCCCCTCGACATTTCCGCGGATCCCACAGCCTGGTATTTCGCGGACTTCGGTTGCCTCGGCGATAGTCAGTCGCCGCGTGCGTGCGGCTGCTGACACCGCCTCTGAGTAGGGATGCCGACTGTGCGCGGCGAGGGCGGCCGCCGCCGCGAGCGTCGAAGGTTCGACGGCATCGGCATCGACGAGTGACGGCGTGCCGAGGGTTAGCGTACCAGTCTTGTCAAAGGCAATCGTATCGATCTGCGAGAAGCGTTCGAGCGCGTCCGGCGCTTTGACGACAATGCCGCATCGAAACAGGCGGCTCGTTGCAACGACTTGAACGGCTGGGACAGCGAGGGCCAATGCGCAGGGACAAGTGATGATCAGCACTGCTATTGCAGACGTCAGCGCCGCTTCCCAGCCATGACCGGCAAACATCCAGCCGGCAAACGTCAGAGCGCCCAAAATATGCACTGCGGGCGCATATAGACGTGCTGCCCGGTCTGCGAGCCGAACGTAACGTCCACGAGCTTGTTCTGCTGTCGACATCAGCCGCGCGATATCGGCCAGCAGTGTATCTTCGGCTGCAGCCGTCGCCTCGATGTCGATTGGCGCCGACATGTTGATCGTGCCGCAGTGGACGAGTTCGCCCATCCCTGCATGCTGCGGCATGCTTTCTCCGGTGATCAAACTGCGATCGATCTCGGTCGCGCCCGAGACGATGCGACCGTCGACAGGAATGCGCTCGCCTGCCGTCACGCGAACGCGCTGTCCGGGCACGACTTCGGACGTGGATATCCGTTCAGTATGTCCGTCAGGAAACACGATGGAGGCTACGGGTGATCTAAGGCCGAGTAAGTTTTCGGCGGCGCCAGCCGCACGGATGCGCATGCGCTGATCGAGTACGCGGCCGATCAACAGAAAGAACAGCAGCGTGATTGCAGCATCGAAGTAAACCTGTTCGCTGCCCCGGATGGTTTGAAACAAGCTCATGCCGGTTGCGAGGCAGACGCCGAGCGAAATCGGCACGTCCATGTTGAGGCGGCCGGCTGCCAAAGCTGTACGTGCGGATCGGAAAAACGGTTGCCCTGCGTAAGCGACGGCGGGCAACGCAATCATCGCTGAAAGCCAATGAAACAGCGTCTGCAGGGATTGCGGCATGTCGCCGGCATGACCGGACCACACGGATACAGATAGCAACATCACATTCATGGCGGCAAAACCGGCGACGCCAAGCCGTTTTAGGAGATCGAGGTCATTCACGCCGTTCGACCGTTCGGTGCCTAACTCGGCAAGTGCGGAGGCCTCGAATCCGAGCGCCTTCACTGCTTCGATAAACGGCTCGACCGTGGATGTTTTGTGCTGCGTCACGATCGTCACGCGCTTGGTCGACAGGTTCGCGCGCGCGCTTTTTACGCCTGGCACTGCTGCCAGTGCAGTTTCGACTTTACGGATGCAGCCGCCGCAATGCATCTCCGGTACCGCGAGGGTCGTGACAAAAGTTCGGGTGCTGGCTATGGATGGTGCAGCAGGTAGATAGTCTGCAATCAGGATTTGAGCCATAGCCGCCTCTTTGCCCGATACGGTGCGGTGTGATCGGCGTCGCGATAGGCCTCGAGTGTGATCATCCATGTGCCGGCTGCGAGCGGGCCGACGACGGCGCGGTAATCTCCGGGCGCTGCCTCTGTAAACGTCAACGGCATGTCGCCGCGCGCAGTGGCTGGCCGCCCCAACACTGCAGTCAGCTGCAATCCGACGAGAGGCGTGCCGTCGCTTGCGGCCATCTGCACAGCGACCAAGCCAGACCGTTCCAGACTGGCGTGATCGTGCCAGCCGAGCGCGTCTTGCCGTTCGCCGTCGGCGATGCGCTGATTATAGGCAAGGCCTTTTCTGTATGGCTCTACCGACACCACGCCCGTGTAGGTGCTGAGAGCGGAGAACATCATGAAGCCATTCATGGCAAAGATGACGCCGAAAAATGCGAGTAACATCATCAGAACGTGACGACCAGAAAGCTGTCGCGGTTCGGGACTCCCTGCGGCCTTCGGCTGAAGCTGGATATCATTTCTCACGGGTGCACTCCTGCAGGAAACGCGGGTGTCTGAAAGTTGATGATGCGAGAGACTTGCGCGTTCGAGTCGACGTCGTTTATTCGGATGATGATCGGCGATGTGGCACCGAGTGACGCTGCGCGCTCCTTCGGAATTGTCACGAAGATCCGCAGTTCCCTGAGGGTGTCGGTGGGAACGCGAACGTGATGTTCGCTGGGTTCGAGCCCGACAATGGTGGTGGCAGCGGCAGCCATGCCATCGACCGAGACGACAAAATTGCGGGGCTCATGCAGCTTATTCAGAATTTTGACCGTGTAACCGTTGCGAATGCTGCCATCGGTCAAGCGCACGAATGGCGGATTGCGATCGTGCAGGACGTTCACTTCGACGACGGCACGGTGCAGCCAACCAGCGACCATGATCGCCCCCACCAACACCAGCAGACCCGTGTACAGCATCGTGCGGGGGCGGATTATTTGCCAGGATTGATGGCGGCCGGCAGCTTTGGCTTCGATCTGGGCGACGGTGTCATAGGCAATCAGTTTACCGGGGCGATGGATCTTGGCCATCACCTCATCACAGGCATCGATGCAGAGCGCGCACTGAATGCACTCCAACTGTGATCCATCGCGAATGTCGATGCCTGCCGGGCAGACAGCGACACAGGCTTTGCAGTCTATGCAGTCTCCGCGGTTGCTCCAATCGACGATGCCGTTCGCATCTTTGCGCGCAGCGGCACGCGGCTCGCCGCGCTCGGCGCGATAACTCACCAGCAAGGTGTGGCTGTCGGTCATGGCGCCCTGTATGCGCGGCCATGGACACATGTAAGTGCACACCTGCTCGCGGGCGAGGCCGCCGAGCACATAGGTGGTCAATGTGAAGATGCCAAGGAAAAGATAAGCTGCGGACGGTGCGGCGCCCGCCAGAAGTTCCCGTGCCAGTGTGGGGGCATCGCGAAAATAAAAAACCAAAGCGCCACCCGTCAGCAGACCTACGGTCAGCCAAGAAATGTGCGTCATAGTTTTTTTGAAGATCTTCGACGCACCCCACGGTTCTTTGTCCAGACGGATGCGTGCATTGCGGTCGCCTTGCCAGGCGCGCTCGATAACGATCATCAGATCGGTCCAAACGGTCTGCGGACACGTATAGCCGCACCAGACGCGGCCAGCCACCGACGTCAGCAAAAACAGCGCCAATGCTGCGAGAATGAGAAGCCCAGTGACGAAGTAAAATTCCTGCGGCCAAATCTCGAGAAAGAAAACGAAGAAGCGGTTGTTGGCCATGTCCAACAGAACGGCTTGATCGGGCAGGTCCGGGCCACGGCGCCAGCGCAGCCACGGCAAACCGTAGTAGATGGCCAACGTCACGGCCATCGCGAGCCACTTGAGGCGGCGATAAAAGCCATGGGCAAGGCGCGGATAGATCTTCTGGCGTGAGGCGTAAAGGTCGCGGTCCTGCTTGCGATTGACAGGCTCGACAATGAAGGTCTCCACCGCGCCCAAGGGCACGGCGGTCGGATCTTTGCGGCGATCAAGAACCACTGTCACGAAGCTGACGTCCCAGAAAAGTGCGCATGCCAGCGCCGATGCAGCCGTGTCAGCAGATTGGAGCCGCACGAGCGCTTGGGGAGCAAGTCACGCGAGACCGGAAGTGACGGGCTAGCGATGGCAGGGCCCGTTTGCGAAATGTCGATCTTGCGAGACGCATCGATCCTTGCGGCATCGATCAGCGCATGGACCAAGAGACAATCGCAGCAACACATGCTTCGGCTCCCAGTTCGATCGTCGACAGCCGCAGCTCATTTGCCGCCGCCGAGGCTATGGACATAAACGGCGAGGGCTTTGACAGTGACCGGGTCCAGGCGACCGACCCAGGCGGGCATGCCGGAGCCACGGCCAGTGCGGATGCTTTCGACGATCGCTTCGCGACTGCCGCCGAACAGCCAGATGTCGTCGGTGAGATTGAGCGACCCTTGCTCGGGTTTTCCCTTGCCATCGTTACCGTGACAGGTGCTGCACTGCTCTTTGAAAAGCTCGGCGCCGCGTGTCGCACGGCCGGTATCCGTACTTCTTCCAGAGAGTGACAACACATACTCGGCCGCATCACCGATTTGCGCTTCGTCGAGCAACTTGTCGACGCCGAAGCGGGGCATCTGCGACTCGCGCGCCCGCTTGTCGCCGGACCGAATGCCGTACTGGATGGTCTGATGAATGTCGGCGATCGAGCCGCCCCAAATCCAATCGTCGTCGTTCAAGTTGGGATAGCCAGGGAAGCCTTGCGCGCCGCGACCGTGACAGGGCGCACAATTTGTCTGGAACGAGACACCACCTGCCGTCATGGCAAATCGCAGCAAGTCTGGATCGGACTTGATGTCGGCCAGCGGCGTCTGTTGGAGGCGCACGCGCATGCCGCCTTGCGCGACCTCAGCGGCTTTCACTTCGTTTGCGACGACTGTCCGCTGGCTGTAGCCCAGCGTGCCCTTGGTATAGCCGGACAACGTGGGCCATGCGGGATAGGCGATCATGTAGCCGATTGCCCAGATGATGCAGGCGTAAAATGTCAACAACCACCAGCGCGGCAGCGGTTTGTTGAGTTCCTTGATGCCGTCCCATTCATGGCCGGTCGTTTCGACACCGGTGACACTATCGATTTCACGCTTGCTCATGGCGATCCCCGGCTCCTGACGCAGTCGTATCCAGATCAAGAGACTGACGCTGAATTACATCGAAGCGTTTGCCGTTCGCCGGCCAAAGTGCGTAGCAAAGCATTGCCGCGAACATGGCGAAGAACATCGCCAGGGATGCCACCTGGCTGACAGCGGCGATGGTGGTGTATGTCATGGCTGCCTCAACGCAGGTTTGGGCCGGCGGCATCGAAGGTGGTGAAATCCACCATCTGCCCGAGGATTTGGAGATAGGCGATCAATGCGTCGAGTTCGGTCAATTCCGTGGTCCCGACGCGGTCGTAGCGAAGCACCTTCGCCTTCGGATAGCGGACGAGAAGTTCACGCGCCGCCCGGCTGTCAGGATCGATCTGCGCTTTCAGATCAGCCGGTGATTTTGCGATCATGTCGTCGGTGTAGGGCACACCCACCATGCGCAACGTCTTCAGGGATGCGGCAATGGCATCGGTTCTGAGCGGCGTAGTGGCCATCCAGGGATACCCGGGCATGATGCTTTCCGGGACGAGCGCGCGCGGATTGATGATGTGATCGGCTTGCCATTGGTCGGAATATTTGCCGCCGACGCGAGCCAGATCCGGACCTGTGCGCTTTGATCCCCATTGGAATGGATGATCATACATGCTCTCGGCAGCCAAGCTGTAATGACCGTAGCGCTCGACTTCGTCGCGCAACGTGCGGATCATCTGGCTGTGGCAACCGTAGCAACCTTCGCGGACGTAGATATCGCGTCCGGCCTGTTCGAGCGGCGTGTAAGGCCGCATTCCTTTGACCTTTTCGATCGTGCTGTCGATCCAGAACAACGGAGCGATCTGTACAAGTCCGCCGATCGAGACCACGAGGAGAATGCCAATCAGAAGGATCAGCGAATTCTTTTCAAAGACGTCGTGTTTCACAGGCCAGCCCCTCATTCTGCAGGTTGAAGTCTGAGCCCGGGTGCTGCAGCGATCCTGGGTTGATCGGCCTCATCCTGCAGGGCGTCGCCGCGGATCGTTCGCCAGACGTTGTAGGCCATGATGAATGCACCGCTGAGGAACAGCAGGCCGCCGACGGCACGGATGACATAGTAGGGCTTCATCGCCTCGACGGTTTCGATGAAGGAGTATTGGAGGAAACCGAGTTTATCGTAGGCGCGCCACATCAGGCCTTGAGTGATACCGGAGACCCACATAGCCGTGATGTAGAGCAGGATGCCGATGGTCGAGATCCAGAAGTGCCACTCGACAAGCTTCATCGAGTAGAGCCCGCCGCGATTCCAGAGCCACGGAACGAGACAATAGATGGCGCCGAAGGAAACCATGGCAACCCAACCAAGGGCACCGGAGTGCACGTGCCCGATCGTCCAGTCGGTGTAATGACTGAGCGAGTTCACCGCCTTGATCGACATCAACGGACCCTCGAATGTCGACATGCCGTAGAAGGCGACCGACACGACAAGGAGACGGACGACAGGATCGGTACGGAGTTTGTCCCATGCGCCGGCCAGCGTCATCAGGCCGTTGATCATCCCACCCCACGACGGCATCCACAGCATGATCGAAAATGCCATACCGAGGGTTTGTGCCCAGTCGGGCAGAGCGGTGTAATGCAGATGGTGCGGCCCAGCCCAGATGTAGAGGAAGATCAGAGTCCAGAAGTGGACGATCGAGAGGCGATAGGAATAGACGGGGCGCTCGACGCGCTTGGGTATGAAATAATACATGATGCCGAGAAAACCGGCGGTGAGAAAGAAGCCGACGGCGTTATGCCCGTACCACCACTGCGTCATGGCATCCTGGACGCCGGAATAGATGATGTAGCTCTTGGACCCGAGAAACGAGACGGGGATACCGGCGTTGTTGACGAGATGCAGCATCGCGACGGTGACGATGAATGCCAGGTAGAACCAATTCGCGACGTAGATGTGTGGCTCTTTACGTCTTGCGAGCGTGCCCAAGAAAATGAGCAGGTAGGTGACCCAGATCACGGTCAACAGAAGATCGGCATACCATTCGGGCTCGGCGTATTCCTTGCTTTGTGTGATGCCGAGCAGATAGCCGGTACCGGCGATAGCGATGAAGAGCTGATATCCCCAGACCACGAACCAGGGCGACCAACGTCCGGCCAAGCGCGCGTGGCAGGTGCGTTGCACGACGTAGAGCGAGGTGGCGATCAGTACGTTACCGCCGAAGGCGAAAATGACCGCCGAGGTGTGGAGGGGGCGCAAGCGGCCGAAACTGGTCCAGGGTAGATCGAGGTTCAGGTTTGGAGCTGCAAGTTGCCATGCGATAATGTCGCCGACGAGAAATCCGGCAATACCCCAGATGATCGCCGCGATGGTCGCGACTTTTATGGGGCCATCGAAGTAAACCACGTCGGTCGACGTTTCAGCGGTCGAATGAAGATTTGCGAGTACGACTACGCCGGCTGCAAGCGCGCCTCCGGCAATCAATGCCCCATGAAACACCATTCCCGGTTCGGGTGACAGCATCATCCATGTGACGCCGATGATCACGGCACACGCCGCTGCCAGCAGCGCACCGATATCGCTCAGAGCTTCCCGTTCGGCTCGCGTATCCACTTTGGATCCCCATAGCTACCAAAGCGCCCTCACTGGCGGTTGCCCGCGCGCGCTCGATGGGGACCGTACACACACCACCCGCCCGATAATTGATTTCGATCAATCAACCAAAGCGGTTCAGGACTTATTCTTGTGAACCGATCGAGCCGGAGATGAAGCAAGACGGTGCTGCCGCTACTCCTACGACGTTCGCCGTCCCGTCGAGGCACAGGCAACCGTCGCGTTAAAACAAGACGGCGCCGAGTGCCATCGCGACGGCCGCCTGCGTCGGGTCGACGACGGGTACGCCCAACGCGTCCTCCAACTGAAGGCGATGTCGAGCCATGCCGGCGCAGCCCATGACAATTACGTCCGCGCCGTCGATGTCGCGCAACTCGCGACCGATCTCGATCATCTTTTCGAGCGTCCGCTCGCCTGTTGCCGTTTCCGCGACGCTCATTTCGAGCGGACGTTCGCCCGCCAACCTGTCGAGCAAGCCCATCTGGCGCATGTAGCGCATATGCCTGCGGATCGAGCGTTGCTTGATGGCAATGACGCCGAAGCGTTCGCCACGCGCCAGCGCCGTGACGACGCCAGCTTCATTGATGCCGAACACCGGCCGATCTGTCGCCTCTCGGCAGACGTGCAGTCCCGGGTCTGAATAACAGGCGATGACGAACGCGGCGCAGTCGGTCGCCGACTTGATCATACGCTGCAGCGGCAGCGTGACACTCTCCACATGCTCCTGCGTTTCAATTCCGATGGGGCCGGTGGTCAGAGTACGACAAACGACTTGCGGACCACCCGGAAAGCGTATGGCTGCCAAAGCATCGTCTAGCCCTTTCGTGACAGCCTCATTGGAGTTTGGATTGATGACGAGGATCTTGCGTGGGGGAACGGCCATGGCGATCAATCCAGTGCTTTTCAGGGTAGCCTTTGCTCCCTATCATCATCGCTGAACAGGCAGCTGACAAGTAAGCGAGGCAACCGATGGACTTTGATTGCGTCATTCGTGGTGGACACGTGGGGACTGCCACGGACGACTACGATGCGGACATCGGGATAAGCGAAGGCAAAATCGCAGCGATCGGCGCGCGCCTCGGCAAAGGAAAAACCGAGATCGACGCCCGCGATCGTCTGGTGCTGCCAGGTGGCGTCGACAGCCATTGCCACATCGAGCAGCTGTCTGCAGCCGGCATCATGAATGCCGATTCGTTCGAGAGTGCGACCCGATCTGCCGCGTTCGGTGGCACGACTACGGTCATTCCATTTGCAGCACAACACGTGGGCATGAGCCTGCGAAAAGTCGTCGACGACTACATGGCGCTGGCGACCAAGGGTGCCGTCGTCGATTACACATTTCACATGATTGTCGCCGATCCGACCGTGGTGACCCTGCAGGACGACATCCCGGCGCTCGTCCGTGAGGGACACGGCTCGCTGAAACTCTTCATGACCTATGACAGGCTCAAGGTGGAGGACGAGCAGCTTCTCGACGTTCTGTTGGCGGCGCGGTTGTCGGGAGCGCTCGTGTGTGTTCATGCCGAGAACCACGGCATGATCGCCTGGATGGGACGCCGGCTGATTGAGAAGGGCCATGTCGAACCGAAGTTTCATGCGCTTAGCCATCCGCGTGGCTCGGAGGCCGAAGCCATCAACCGTCTGATCATCTGCGCCGAACTGTTGGACCAGCCGATCATGATCTTCCACGTTTCGACCGTCGAAGGGATTGCGGCGATCCGAGCGGCGCGCGGGCGCGGCCTCAAAGTTCATGCTGAAACGTGCCCCCAGTATTTGTTCCTGACCGCTGACGATCTGGATAAGCCCGGCACTGAGGGCGCCAAGTGGATGTGCTCACCACCGCCGCGCGATCACGCCGACCAAGAGGCGCTGTGGCAGGCATTGGCGCTCGGTGATCTGCAGCTAATTTCGTCCGATCACGCACCTTACGCTTATGATGGAACGGGTAAGCTCAGGGCTGGTCCGACACCAAATTTCAAACAGATCGCCAATGGGCTGCCGGGACTGGAGGTGCGGCTGCCGCTGCTGTTCGACGCGATGGTTTCCAACCGCCGATTAGGACTGCACAAGTTTGTCGAACTCACGTCGACTGCACCTGCGAAGATCTACAATCTGCATCCGCAGAAGGGCTCGATCGCCATCGGCGCAGATGCCGACCTGGCAATCTGGAATCCGACGGCGGAGGTGACGCTGACCGATGCATCGATACACGACAAAACGCGTTACACACCTTATGCCGGACGACGGGTCAAGGGCTGGCCAACCACGGTGCTGCGCCGAGGTGACGTCATCGTCGACAATGGCGCTTTCACTGCGAAGCCCGGCTCTGGCCGCTTCCTGCCGCGCGGCGGCGGCGCGGCCGCTGAGCCGGCTGGTCGTGGTACGGCAGATAACACGCTGGCCGCCAAGCTTGGCGCGCGGTTTGTTTGAGAACGACCGCTAAGCAAGGTTCGCCGCGCGTGCATCCAACTTAGCCAAACGCTGCAGCAAGAAGTCGACTTCCGACTTCGCGGCGGCCGACAGCTTCGACGCTGGCGACCGCTGCGCATCCGAGGCGATGGCGCCGCGCTTCATCAGCACGTACTTGCGCACGGCAACGCCAAGACCGGGCTGCTGTTCGTAGCGAAGCAGTGGCAAATGCGCATCGAACACGTCGTGCGCGCGATCCCGTTGGCCCGCGCGCTGGAGTTCAATCACCTCCGCCAGCATGTCGGGGAAGGCGTATCCGGTCATAGCGCCATCAGCGCCGCGCTCCATTTCGAAATCGACGAACAAACCTCCGTTGCCAGTGAGGATGGAGATGTGCCGCATGCTGGCGTCCCGTTCATAGCCGCGCACCGTGGTGATTTTTTCGAGCCCCGGCCAGTCCTCGTGCTTCAGCATCTTGCAGTTTGCGTGTGTCATAACGATCCGCCGGATCACTGCGGGCGCAATCACAACGGCGCTGGCTAACGGATAGTCTTGAATGACGAACGGAACATCGGCGCCGATCGCAGCGACGCATTGATCGTAGTAACCGGCGACCTGATCGTCGGTGCGCACCGTGGAAGGAGGCGCGATCATGACTCCGGCCGCGCCGGCGGCCATGACGGCTCGCGTCAGAGTGCGCATCGCCGCAAAGCCCGGGGACGAGACGCCGACGACGACCGGCAGGCTTCCGGCGCGGCGAACGACCTGCTTTGAGAATGCTATCGCTTCGTCCATATCGAGTTTCAGCGCTTCGCCCATGATGCCGAGAATTGTCAAGCCGCTCACGCCGCAATTGCGGTAGAATTCTACCATGCGATCGGTGGAGGCTAGATCGAGACGGCCGTCATCGTGAAACGGCGTTGCGGCGATAACATATAGTCCGTGTGCATCTTCAGTCAGCATGCCCGTTCATCCTTCATGCGCGGCAACGATGGAGTTGCCCAAGGCTTTGGCAACTGCTGCATCGTTTGTGGCAACAGAACTGCCGACGCCTATTGTTTGGTATTCGGATTGACTTGTACACTGCCGTAAGTGAGGCTTTGAGGTTCAATCACGGAGTTTACGGTTCATGCGCATTTGTGCCCTTACTGCTTGTGCGGTTTTGACCTTCGCCGGGACTGCAATCGCACAGCAACCGTTGAAAACTATGGTCGATGGAACCTTCGCGCCGCACGCGATGCCAAAGCTATCCGGCGGTATCGAAGGCTTCAACGTCGATCTCGCCAATGAGATCGGCAAACGCATGAAGCGACCGATCGAGATAACCGCCACCCAATATTCCGGCATTTTGCCAGCGCTACAAGCCGGCACGATCGATTTTGTCGCTGCGCCGACGACGGTCACCAAGGAACGTGCCGACAATTATCTCTTTACCGAAGGTTATCTCAACACCGACTTCCAGTTCCTAACCAAAAAGGGCGAACCGGAGATCAAGGACCTGAAGGCGCTCAAGGGCAAAGTTATTTCGGTTAACAAAGGCTCGGCCTATGACAGTTGGGCGCGTGGTCTCGAAGCCGAAATTGGATGGACGGTCGAAAGTTTCGGCACTCAGACCGATGCCGTGCAGGCGGTGCTCGCCGGCCGCGCATACGCCAACGTCGCCGGCAACACGGTCGTGGCTTGGGCGGTCAAACAGATCCCACAATTGCAGTTGTCGTATCTTCATTCGACGGGGCTGGTGTGGGCCGCGCCACTGCGCAAGGACTCCAAGGAACTGCTTGGCGAGATCGAGAATTCCATCGAGTGCATCAAGCTGGATGGTACGATGGCAACGCTGCACGAAAAGTGGTTCGGCTTCAAACCGCCGGCCGGTTCGGCTGCGGTCACGGTTTTTCCGGGCACGGGCGTGCCGGGAATGCCAGGCTACGACCCGACGCCACGTGAGCCGAAATGCCAGTGACCTGTTGATGCAATCCTGTCCGCCGGAGACGCGATGATATCGGCGCGACCGTTGCTGGAAATCAGCGCACTGACCAAATCGTTTGGCGCGAATGAAGTTCTGCGAGGGATCGATCTGGCTGTCGCAGAAAGCCAGCTGACGTTTATCATCGGGCCATCGGGGTCCGGCAAGTCGACGCTTCTCAGATGCGTCAACCGGCTGGAGGAGCCGACCAGCGGTCGCATCGTGTTCGACGGTGTGGAAGTCACCGCGCCGACCACAGATTTGAATGCGTTGCGTCGGCGCATGGGCATGGTTTTCCAGAGCTTCAATTTGTATCCGCACATGACCGCGCTCGCCAACGTGGATCTGGCGCTGCGCAAAGTGCTCGGCAAGACGCGAGTAGAGGCGGCAGCGATTGCCCGGCAGTCGCTTTCAGATGTCGGATTGGCTGGCAAAGAGGCCGCTTATCCCAACGAGTTATCCGGCGGGCAGCAGCAGCGCGTGGCCATCGCACGGGCGCTCGCTCTCGATCCGAAGATCGTGCTGTTCGACGAACCAACGTCCGCACTCGATCCTGAACTTGTCGGGTCGGTGCTTGCTGTGATGCGGAATCTCAAATCACGTGGCATGACGATGCTCGTGGTCAGCCACGAGATGCGTTTCGCGCGCGATGCTGCCGACCGCGTCATCTTCATGGAGCAGGGCCGCATCGTCGAACAGGGTCCGCCGGAACAGGTTCTCTCCAATCCGCAGGAAGCCCGAACGCGAGCCTTTGTCGGCGAATTGACACGATGAGCAACTTGGATCGCTTCGTCGATACGTTTTTCCAGCCTGCAATGCTTGCCAAGTATTGGCCTGCCATTCTGGAGGGCATGGCCGTTACCTTGGAACTCGGTCTGGCCATTGTAATCACAGGGCTCACGCTCGGATTAGCGCTCGCTTGCCTGCGCAGTTATCGCTGGCGCGTGTTGAATATCGTCATCGTGGTCTTCGTCGATGCGTTCCGGGCACTGCCGCCGCTGGTTGCCATTCTCTTGCTCTATTTCGGCATGCCGCACGTCGGCATGAACCTATCGAGTTTCACGGTGTTGTGGTTGGTGTTGAGTTTCGTTCTCGCAGCCTTCGCCGAAGAAATTTTTTGGGCGGGCATCATCTCGACGTCGAAAGGCCAGTGGGAGGCCGCGCGTTCGACAGGCCTGACGTTTGGTCAGACGCTCGCGTGGATCATTCTGCCGCAGGCTGTCCGAATCGGGGTGCCACCGCTCACCAACCGTACCATCGCCATCATCAAGAATACGGCGCTCGGCACCGTCATCGGCGTTCCGGAAATCCTCAATCAGGCAACGTCGGCGCAGTCTTTTTCCGGCAACGCCACGCCGCTCATGATGGGTGCCATCGCATACGTCATAGTGTTCGTGCCGATCGTGATCACCGGGCGCTGGATCGAGACGCGCTTTGCGTGGCGGAGGACGTAACTGCATGGACCTCGTGCTCCAGCAATTTTTCAATCTCGACGTGATGCAGAAAGTACTGCCGCTTCTGCTGCGGGGCCTCGGCACGACGTTATGGCTCTGTCTCCTGGTCATCCCGCTGGGTCTGGTTGGAGGTATGCTGGTGGCGCTGGCTGTGACATCCGGGCGCCGCGCGCTGCGCTGGCCGGTCATCGTGCTGGTAGATCTTCTGCGCGCCGTGCCCCCACTCGTGCTGCTGGTGCTGCTGTATTCCGGATTGCCGTTCGCCGGCGTGCGCCTCTCGCCAATGGAGGCCGTCGCCGTCGGCCTTGGCCTCAACACATCGAGCTATTTCGGCGAGATCTATCGTGCCGGCATCGAAAGCGTCGGGCGCGGGCAGTGGGAGGCCGCGCGATCGACTGGATTGACGGTATGGCAGACCTTGCAGTTCGTGGTGCTTCCGCAGGCAGTGCGCAATGTCCTGCCGGATCTCGTCTCCAACACGATCGAGGTGGTCAAGCTCACGTCGATCGCCAGCGTCGTCTCGTTTCCCGACCTGCTCTACTCGGCAGACATGGCGCGCTCGGTTACATATAACCAAACACCGGTCGTGCTTGCCGCCGCAATTTATCTCGCCATCCTGTGGCCGCTGGTCCGCCTCGTCAGTCGCCTCGAACGCCGCGTTGCTGTTTAGCCTTCTGTTCTACCGCTTCCCCCAAAGCGCACTAACCCGGAGACCGATTGCATGCCCCGTATCGTTACCATCGCCGCGGCGCAGCTTGGTGCCATACAGAAAGCCGATCACCGCGAAAGTGTCGTCGATCGGATGATTGCGTTGATGGATGCTGCCAAGCTCCGGGGCGCGGATTTTATCGTGTATCCTGAACTGGCGCTGACGACTTTCTTTCCGCGCTGGTATTACGAAAACCGGGCCGATGCCGACATCTGGTTCGAGCGCGAGATGCCCAACGCCGCGACACAGCCGCTCTTCGATCGCGCCCGCGTAAACGGCATGGGTATGACCTTCGGATACGCCGAGTTGACACCGGATGGACATCACTTCAACACGTCGATCCTGGTCGATCGAGCGGGCCAGATCGTCGGCAAATATCGCAAGGTGCACCTGCCGGGCCATGTGGACTTCGACGAAAAGCGAACTCACCAGCACCTTGAGAAACGCTATTTCGAACCCGGAGATCTCGGCTTTCCTGTATGGCGTACGATGAGCGGCTTTTTCGGCATGATGATCTGCAATGATCGCCGCTGGCCAGAGTCGTATCGCGTCATGGGACTGCAGGGCGTCGAAGTTGTAACGCTCGGATTCAATACGCCGTCGTTCAACTCACAAAAATCTACAGAAGGACCGGAGCAGCGGATATTCCATCACAAGCTGTCGCTGCAGGCCGGCGCCTATCAGAACTCGAGCTGGGTCGTTGCCGTTGCCAAGGCTGGTGTCGAAGACGGCAACCCGATGTTCGGGTGTAGCGTCATCGTCAATCCGGACGGCGAGATCGTCGCCGAGACCACGTCGGAGAACGACGAAGTGATCGTGCATGCCTGCGATCTGGACGCCACGGTCTTCGGGAAAGAAACAATATTCGACTTTGCCCGCCACCGCCGCATCGAACATTACGGGCTGATCACAGCGCGCACAGGCGCTCAGACACCGGAGTAATGCCGATGCAGCATCATTTATACGACTTTGGCACGTTGACACCAACCGAGCGCTACAAGTTGCTTTGCGGCATCGTCGTACCGCGCCCTATCGCGCTGGTGACGTCGATTGGCGAGAACGGTCAGGTCAATGCGGCGCCCTTCTCGTTCTTCAACGTGTTCTCCGAGGATCCGGCTCAGATCGTACTCGGCCTCCAGCACAAAGCGGCCGGCGTTCCGAAAGACACGACACGTAATCTCGCGCTCGCCAGTTCATTCGTGGTCAACATGGTCGACGAGGAGCTGGCCGAGACCATGAACCTGTGCGCCACGGACTTTCCTGCCGAAGTCAGCGAAATCGACGCGTTGCGCATTGCCACGGCGCCGTGTCTGCACGTGCCCGTGCCGCGGATCGCCGCCGCGCCCTTCGCACTCGAATGCCGTCGCACGGTATCGCTCGCATTCAGCGCCAGCCGCGAAATTTTGATTGGCGAGGTCCTCGCCATCCACGGGCGCACCGATCTTACCGACCCGCGCACCTGCTACACCGATGCGCAACGCTATCGCCCGATCGGGCGGCTCGCCGGCATGGCCTACTGCCGACAAGGCGATGTATTCGAAATGCCGCGCGTTTCTTACACGGAATGGAAAAGCCGGCGCGACCGCACCGACAAATGACGTGTAAACAGGCGTGCAATTTACGGAACATTGAGTTCGCCATCGAAGAACAACGCAAGCCAGACCGTAGGCTGGTCAGGGTCGGTCCACTCCACACGATGACGGCAATGAGCGGGTAGTAACAATGTGTCGCCAGGAACCAAGGTGATCTCATCAGCTTGATCGGCGATCTTGATCCGGGTTGTCCCTGCCAGTACCGTCACCCACTCGGCTTCTGCCTGATCGTACCAGAACCCGGCTGGCGATGCCTGACCGCGAGAGACGATGCGTTCCATCCGGACGCCCTTGCCCGTGACAAGCGTTTTGGTAACCTCGGCATCACGCGCCGAAGGCTCAGGAGATAGCAGGTTCAATCCAAGTCGCGTCATGTAGGACCCCGGCAGGGCATTTCAAATTTGCCAGCGAAAACGTCGGCAACTTCGTGTGCCCGGCGCTCTTCGATTTGGGCGAATTCGCTAACGTCGTCGCCCCTTCCATCTCAGCGGCGTAGCCCAACAAACCCTGCGGAATAGTTTTTTCACTTTAAAGGCGCTCTTTTGGCTACATTAATGGCACACCGGTCGTATGAGCCTCGCCACCGCCTGACGTGTCAATTTCCTTCAGTAGCCGCTTCGTTTTAATCGTAGTGTCAAACGGCTGTAAATCTGGTGACATGGCCCGAACCACTCTAATGCCAATATCGTCGCGAGTGAGATCTGTTACCGCGACTCTGATCTGCTTTTTTTGTAAAATACGGAGTAGAACTTCAAAGTCAGAAATTGTTTCACGCACCCTTAAAGGATTGTCCGGAGTCGCGGGCTGAAAAAACTTGCATGTCTTGGTATCGAACGCCGCGCGTTTCAAATGACGGCGGTCGGCAATTGTCAGTGCTTCCGGGCCGCGGGCGTTTAGTTTGATCGCTGACAGGGGCGCAGAAAGTTCCATTTGACACATCTCTCGAATTGCCGCTCCGAGCGCCTCTTTCGAGTCGCGTCGACAGCCGAGCCCGCAGGCAAACCCGAACCCGCTCAAATCCGTTGAAATGGAAGCAAAAGCCGGGACACCTAGCTCAGTTGTGATCTCCAGGAAGTGGGTTATTCTGTGTGACGAACCCTGTCGTAACGCCGCTAACAAGTCTCGCCCTACTTCATCGAGTTGGCTTGTCTGGTCTATCGCCCGAGGATTGCGGCCGCCGTACCACCATAGTGCCGCTGCATCGCGTTCGACCAATTCCAGGATTGCTCGCTCAGTCGCGGACTCGGTCGTAGGTCCAGCAGCACACCCGGAGGACAGCGCACCTATGGGCTGTATTGCCCTAACTGCGGGAGCACGGCGAAGGCACAGATCGGCTGGCAATCTTATCATCAGATGGCCGGGCAGAGTTTTTCCGATAATCCAATCAGTCAATCGTGAACTCGGCGACGACGATAACGCCGCACCAATCCAACCATCTGAAAAAGTGTCGGCGACTGTATTTGATACCAAACCAGGCGCTGTGACGTCGCCATGACGTTCGAACTGGGATAACAAGTCCGCGGCTTCGCCTAAGAAAGTCGTAATCGCCTCGGCAAGGGTTTGCCCCGTGCCTGTCGCACTCATCGAGGGTGCATCCAGTGCGACCAGTTCAGCGGGCCCAAGCGTTAATTCACCACCGATCAGCACGAGCCCAGGTGCCAACTCGCTCGAAATTTGGAAGCATCGCGCCAGTCGGTCGGTTAAAGATCGCACGTTTTCCGGGACCAACCGAAGAGCGGCGAGAACTACGTCGCTACTCAAATCAATAGGACGGATTTGCAATTTAGGTGCTGAGATATCTACCACGATGATTCAATTCAGTTCAATGACCCCGTCGCCGGCCTGGATCAGCCGTCGGCCACGAGAATTGCCCAAGTCAAAATATGGTGTTAGCCAACCATTTTTACGAAAAAACCATATAAAGGCGCAAACAAAAGCGAACCTAGCGCTATGGATCCCATCAGGGCGGAAAGTCCGCAGCCTCTTTCAACCGATGAAATTGGCAGTCGGTCTGTTCATGCCGCATAATTGATAGTGTTGTCTACGACTGTCAATCTGACCTATCGTCCACGCGGTAATGTCAACGGAGGTTCCTTTGATCGGTAGGGCTGCGATAGCGAGAAAGGGGTTGGTTGCTGGCGACGCTCCCGACCAGCTTTTGCGCTTGACGCTGCTGGGGGCGTTTTCTGCCAGTGTCGGTGATCGGCAGTTGCGTTTCAACACGCGCAAGGCACGTGCCTTGTTGGCCTACGTCGCGCTTGGAGAAGCATCCGGAGAGAGCAGGGAACGGCTTTTGGGGCTGCTCTGGAGCGAGAGTAACACAAAGAACGCGCAAACCTCGCTTCGTAGTGCTGTTCAAGAGGTCAACGCTACGTTGAAAAACGCGGGGTATGCTGGCTTCCGTGCTCAGAAGCAGACCCTCAGTCTCGATCGACAAACCTTTGTCACAGATGTCGCCAGCGTCTTGGCGGCAGTAGCCGCTGGCCATAGCCATCCTTTGCTGTTGGAGAAGGTTCGGTTGGCCGACACGTTGCTGAGCGATTTAGAGCTTGTCGACGCAACGTTCCAGGCCTGGGTGAGGGCGAAGCGTCACGCGCTGCACGATCGATTGGCCTTCGGACTTGAGCGCGCGTTGCCGGATACGGCAAATTCTGCCAGCGCCGAGCTCGCGCATGCACTTCTAAATCTTGATCCGACCAACGAAATAGCCTGCCGGCATCTCATCCGAGCGCGTATTGCACGTGGTCAGATTGGAGGTGCGCTCAAGGCTTACAAGTTTTTGTGGGATGAACTGGCAGAAGAATTCGACACCGAGCCATCGTCGGAAACGCAGGATCTGATCGTACAAATCAAGCAGCAGGTAGGCTGGAGTGCCCGCCCGGGCGAAACGAGCGTTGCTGAATTGCCGATCGAACGCGTCGTTCTGCCCGAATCCACCCAGCCCAAATCGCTTCGCAAGCTGGTGATCGCAATTGCGCCCTTCGACGTCGAGGGTGCTCCCGAAAGCTTACGTCCCATAATAAATGGGTTTCGTCATGAACTCACGGCCCGATTGGCGCGCTACCGAGAATGGACGGTGAGATCACACGGCACACACCTAGTGCACACGAACGAAACCGAAGAAATCAATTACATTGTGCGGGCGTCTTCGTACGGCGGTCCGGAAGGACTTAAACTTGCGGCGACGCTCGAAAGCGATCGGTTGGATGTCATATGGAGCCATCATTTCGCGTTGACAGCCGCCGAGCTTCTCGGGTCTCAGAATGAAATCATCCACCAGATTGCCAGAGCACTGAACGTCAATTTGTCGGCTGATCGGATGCGGCGCATGGCGGGGCCGTTGCATCCCGGCGAAGCTCTGCACGACGTCTGGCTCCGAGGGCAGTATCTAATAAATTCAGCCAGTTCAGATGCATCTGAGGAAGCCGAAAAGATTTTCACAAGACTTATTCAGGAGGCGCCGAACTTTTCGCCAGCCTATAGCAGCCTCGTGCAAATCAGAAATTCAAAACACATCATTCATCCAGGTCATTTCAGGATCAAAGAAGCGCACATTGCGACGCTTCCGATTGCGCGGCGGGCAACGCAACTAGATCCTCAGGATTCTCGCGCGCGCCTCAGTATGGCCTGGGCCTATCAGTTGGCCGGACGATGTGAAGACGCCAGCTTGAATGCCAGCCTTGCCGTTGATCTGAACGACAACGATTACTGGACAACAATGGCTGCTGGACTAATTCGCGCGTACTGCGGAAATCATGAGGTTGCATTGCAGCTTTGTGATCGGTCCATGCGTTTCAGCGCGACTAGCAGTCGTGCGCAATTTGCATATGCTTCGGCAATTCATTTCCTGGCGGGAGACTATAAGGCGTGCTCGGATCTGGCCGCTGCCGGCCTCGAAGCTTCTCCGGCGTTCCGCATATGGGGGTGCGCGGCAGATGCCCTTATTGGACACGTCGAAACGGCACGGGCCGACCTGCATAGCATCATCGAGAGCGTGCGCGCGAGTTGGAAATCCGATGAGGTGCCGACAGATCCGGTTATAATCAGATGGCTGCTACATATTTTCCCGATGACTTCTTCCAACGATTGGGAACGCCTGCGGCTTGGACTTGCCACCGCAGGCGGAGATATCAGCATGACAAAGTTTGGTTTCTGGTAGTTACCAGCAGGTGTTGATCGTGTATTCGCCGACGCGCTCGGCGTGCAGCTCCATTTGTTCGACGAGCGTCATCGAACGCACCGCGCCTGGTTGAGTGCCATTGCCGAAAGCGTCCTTGTAGAATGGTGGAAGCGGGTAAGTCATGCCCCCTGGGGCCGTCATTGCATTCTCCGACTCATGCACTTTTTCCTTTGCGGGCAGACGCAAAATCGAGATGTCAGACGTACCCTGCAGGAGCACAAAACCCATTGGCTCGTCACCCATACATGGCTTCTTTGGTGTTGAGGCAGTAGCCACGAAGTGCAGCCCGACACCATTGGCGCGGCAGACGGCTACCATGTCCTTGAATGAACCAGGTTTGGGAAACGGCACCGGTCCGCCTACTGCAGGTTCGTCTGGAACCGGTTTGGCAGTTGTTGCAACGAACGTCACGTAGTCACGACCAGTCGCCCAGGATTTCACGAGCTTACCCCAGGCGGTGTGGTTATCGACATTGATGCGAGGTGTAGACATTTCCATCTCCCCAAAATGCTCCCGGCTCTAAAAAACTTGCGGCATGCGGGTGCTCATGAACGCAAGAAGATCGTCGAATGTCTCGATTTCGGGCACGAAATCCAAATGGTTTTTACCGTCGCCGAATATCACATTCGACAGTTGCGACAGCGAGGCCTGGAGTGAAAGATTGAAGTCGTCGGCGATCACCGGGTCACGCCTGAGAATATTGTAGAATGCGTCGGCCACGACGATGGAAGCCAGTGTGCCCAGACGCTGTCCACCGTCGGTTGCCGGATCGTTGCCAGCTTCGTAGATAAAGAACATCGCGAGCGGTGGATCGGCAGCAAGCGTGGCAATATCGCTGGCACTGAAGTCGTCAGCGGGCTGGTAGGCGGGGACGTCGGAAAGCCACTTCACAAGTGGCGCCTGCCAGGATCGAAGCGTTGGATTTGTAGCGTCCTGACGAAGCAACGGAGACGCATCAAGCAGCGAGCCGTGGGTCGGCCGCAGCACATCGACCAGCGCCGCCAGAGACCACGGTTGTCCATCGATGTTACTCAGCAGATCACGGTAGGCGAGGCCGGGTATTCCCGTGCTGTCCTCGGATGGGAAAATAGCCAAATCGAAAAGATGGTCATCGTAGTGTGGCAAGATTCGCCGACTCAGATTGATCGCATTTGTTCCAAAAAACCGCTTCCAGTCGACGGCCCATTTGATCTGCAGTGGCATCTGGTCGGGGCTTGCAGCCGAGCTCTGCTGCATAATCCCCGTCAGAGAAAACTCTTCCGGACTGCCCACATCGTTGATGATGTAACTTGACCGCACCATCATATGCGCCGCCCGGAACGCGCCGTGAGTGAGTTCGAACGGTGCCTGCCACCGCCGCCCTGGAACTATCGGTACATCACGTATCGCCCCAATATTATTTTCGTAGATCTCGCGCACCATAGGATGCAGCAGACGTTTCAACAGATCGTTACGGATTAGACGCCGATATATGAGGGTTGCAGCGCTGCGCGCGCACAGGTAAATCATGTAGTCGGTGTAGAAATTACCATCGAAGGGGGACGTACCGAGAGCAGGGTTGATAGCTTTCAGGATCGCGTTGTAGACGTGATGCCAGAGTACGACCTGCTGACCCAGCAGAGGTTGGTCGTCGTTTCTCGGGTCGCCGATGATCGGTTCCGCAAGACTCCTGGCTGATCGGTTGTGGCCGAACGGACACGTGGCGCGATCGATGTCAAATTCAAGTTTGGAAGGGATCGGGGTAGTCTGGCCGGCCCCTAGCAGGCCGTTCTCCCGAAGCGGACCAACGCGAAGCACGGGGTGAAATTTGCTTCCATGGCTGCTCGGCTCGAAAAGTTTTGGGTTGGCGGCCGGACCATTCCCGAAAATTGTTTCAAGCCTCAACGGTGCACTGCGGGTGTTGTTGACCAGCGCAAGTCTGCCCCCGGACAACGAAAGGGATGCCGAGCTATGCACGATATCGTGGGCGACCAGTTGCAGAAAGTAGGTGTATCCGGATGGAATCGTCGGATTGTCGATCGCATTCGGTGGACCTGCTGGCGGCGGCTCCCGCTCAAGGCGTTTGGCCAGGCGCCGCATGAGTTCGTCACCGGCGTGGCGGGAAACTGCATCCGACGGATTATAGGGGCCGTGCCCAATTGAAAACATTTCTGCTTCCGTCGGCTCTCGTATGAAGTGACGGAAGCCCTCGTGGTGGAAGCCATCGCTTACGCTCGTGGTACCTGCGCTCGACGTCGCATCGGAGATGGTTTGCGCAGTTCTCGGATCCAACTTGTTTCTGGCTAATTGCCGCCAGAGCGGAGGCCGTGGCGAAGCACCATGCAATCCCATCTTCTTGTCCCCATGCCGTCGACAGCTTCTAAAGACTTGAGCCGCGTGAAATCAGCGTGAAAACTGAAACACCGTAGCCCACCCGTCAACTTTCACGCTGCAATCACGCATCGCAGGATCCAATCAACTTCGGAGATCCAGGATACAGATCTGATCTGCTTGAACCAGGAGGATGCCACGTCATGAGTACAAGGACCGAAACTGGGTTTCTGTATCACTACGGATTGGGTATCGGACAAATGTTGAATTGGCGGCACGCGTCACGGACGACCACTTCTGATGTGTCGATCATGATGCGCAATGACGTCCGATTCTCCAACCCGGCTTCGCCTTCTATCCCTATCGCTAAGGGACGGCTTGAACTCATTCGAGTTCAAGTTCGGGGACAAATTCTGACGATCGCGGATATTTGGGGGGAAAGCGTCGACGAGAACACAAAAGTCGTCGAAACGGCAGGCGCGCGACTTTACGGATTGCTCACCGTCAGTCTTCAGGGTGCCTCGATCTTCATGCTGTTGTCGGAGCTTCCGTCCGGCATTGTTGACGAGAAATTTTTCCCCTCCGCCGGTACTGCGGTCCTCTTTGACGATCTCAACGACGGTCAGCGCTCCTTGCGGGCGTGCGGCCTCGACGAAAACTCCGGCGCTTCCCAGGGTTGGATCTTCAACGCCATCGAGATCTGAAGAGTGGGATCACCCAGCGGCTCGGCAGGCTGCGATGCGCGTCCCACGTCTCGCCCGCTGCGGCCAGGGCGAGTGTCTTCTTCAGTGCGGCTGCATCACCCGTGCTACGGTTTCGATCTCCCTATGATCCAACCATTTTGGGTGTCACTTGAAGAGTTGCAAGTCATAAGCAGTCGTGAGATGGCCGAAAAATCGGTTTGAAATGATCGCAAATGACACTGCAATTCCGGCTGTTAATGTCACTTCGCGGAACTCACCGTAGGCATAATGTCGAAGGGTGACAGAAAAGTTGTTGGCGGAGAGAGTG
>JANLYD010000288.1:0-2336 GCA_031365465.1 Hyphomicrobiaceae bacterium | reverse complement strand
TCGGCGAACACCAGGGCGTTATCTGGCAGATACTCGAACAAGGTCGGCGGCGGATCGCCGGGGCGGCGGCCGGTCAGATAGCGCGAATAGTTCTCGATGCCGGCGCAGCTGCCGGTGGCCTCCATCATCTCCATGTCGAAGGTGGTGCGTTGCTCCAGCCGCTGGGCCTCGAGCAACTTGCCCATGCCGTAGAGTTCTTCGAGGCGCGTTTTCAGCTCGCCCTTGATCGACTTGATCGCCTGCTGCAGCGTCGGTTTCGGCGTCACGTAGTGCGAGTTGGCATAAACCTTCACCAGCTTCAGCTCGTCGGTTTTCTGGCCTGTCAGCGGATCGAATTCCGTGATGCTCTCGACCTCGTCGCCGAACAGCGAGAACCGCCACGCGCGATCTTCCAAATGCGCCGGAAACAGTTCGATCGTATCGCCACGCACTCGGAAATTTCCGCGTACGAACGCCATTTCGTTGCGCTTGTATTGCAACGCCACCAGATCGGCCAGAAACTGCTTCTGCGACAGCCGGTCCCCGGTCTTCACCGTGAAGGTCATCGCCGTGTACGTTTCCACCGAGCCGATACCGTAAATGCACGACACCGAGGCGACGATGATCACGTCGTCCCGCTCGATCAAAGCACGCGTCGCGGAATGCCGCATGCGATCGATCTGTTCGTTGACCGTCGCTTCTTTCTCGATGTACGTGTCGGTGCGCGGCACGTATGCTTCCGGCTGATAATAGTCGTAGTACGAAACGAAATACTCGACCGCGTTGTTCGGGAAAAAGCTCTTGAACTCGCCATAGAGCTGCGCTGCCAGCGTCTTATTGGGCGCCAAAATCAGCGCCGGCCGCTGCGTCCGCGCGATCACATGCGCCACCGTGAATGTCTTGCCCGAGCCGGTAACGCCCAGCAGCACTTGATTGTTGTCCTGCCGCATCACGCCGTCGACCAGTTCTTCGATGGCCGCCGGCTGATCGCCCTTGGGCGTGTACTCCGACACCAGATCGAACTTGATGCCGCCTTCGCTCTTGTCCGGTCGCTCCGGCCGGTGCGGCACATATTTCGGCAATGTGCCCGCCACCAGTGGATGCGCGGCGATCATCGGCTGCCGCGCCAGGATCTCGTTCTCCTTGTCGCCACGCTGCTCCGGCCGCGTCAGAATCGCATTCAGCGACGACGTCATGCTCTCGTCACCGCGCGGCGGACGAGGACCCGATTGCCGCAGCGCCGGCAGGGTCGGCAACCCCATTTCGGTCACTTTGGGACGCTCGAACAGCGGCCCAGAGGCCGTGAACGTCATCTGCGCAGCCTCCCCGAATCCGGGCGTGCCCCCTGCCGTTTCACCCGGCGGTGGCGACGGCTTCCCGGACTTGCCCCGCGACGGCCGCGGCGTCGATGATTTTGCTGATTTCGCCATAGCTGCAATATGCGTCTGGCTGTCACTCCTGACAAGGACGAGGGCGATTTGTCATTCGGCAAAATATGATGATGGTCGCCACTTAAGGCTCTGACGACGCCGTGACTTGCTCGTGAAGGTGCCCGCAGGGTATTGCAGTCGGGAACCGCCATGGAGCAATCGCAGGATCGATGATCGACTTACCCATTGCTTTTGGCGTCATCTTGGCAGGGCTCGTCAGTTTTCTGAGCCCATGCGTGCTGCCGCTCGTTCCGCCCTACCTTGCCTATCTCGGCGGCACCACCATCGAGCAGATGGGTGACGGCGGACCTGATCAGGCGGCCGCCTCCCGTCGCACCATTTTAGCGGCGCTGTGCTTTGTCGCCGGCTTCACTACCGTGTTCGTAGGCTTGGGTGCCGGTGCATCATTCATCGGACAGGTCATACAGACTTACAAAGGTGCTTTGTCCTCGGTAGCCGGCGTCGTCATCATTATTTTCGGCCTGCATTTCCTCGGCCTTCTCAAAGTGCCGCTGCTCTACACTCATGTCCGCGTCGAGACCGACATGCGCGGCGCCAGTTTCGCTGGCGCCTACGTCATCGGCCTCGCCTTCGCTTTCGGTTGGACGCCCTGCGTCGGTCCAGTCTTGGCAACCGTGCTTGCGCTCGCAGCTAACGAGAACAGCCTGAGATCCGGCGTGCTGCTGCTTTTCCTCTACTCGCTCGGCCTCGGCATTCCGTTCATTCTGGCGGCGGTCGCGATCGGGCCGTTCCTGAAGCTCCTGCATCGGTTCAAACGCCATCTCGGGACGGTCGAGAAAGTCATGGGCGTGATGCTGATCGTGACCGGGCTGCTGTTCATGACCGGCTCGATGAACTTCATCGGCCAGTGGATGCTGGAGACATTTCCCGGGCTCGCCAGCCTGGAGGAATGGCTGACGCCGAAAG
>JANLYD010000265.1:0-5870 GCA_031365465.1 Hyphomicrobiaceae bacterium | reverse complement strand
GCAGGCAAAAAGGAGGCTCTGCGCGTTGTGCTGCCAGCCCAAGATTTTGGTGTCACACCGTGCGCAGCGCAGCATGAAGCGCCAGCGGAATGATGCGGTGCAGACACGGGATCGCCTGGGGCTCGCAGAGACCGCTTTCATCGGGCTTGGCGGTTCCGTGTCTGCGGTGCACCACAAGAGTGCTGCACCTCGCACGGGATGATGCTGTGGTTTGTAACTGGCCGAAATGGCCAGGTTTGCTGTCTGTGTTGCACCACGGAGTGCAGCGTCAGGGTGAAACCTGCTCCGCAGGGATGCGGACCGGATCACAAAGAAGTGGCGACTGGCTTAAGATGGCGAGGTGCGGCATTCGCGGCTGGTGATCTCAGGGCTCTTTATGTTGCGCCGCAGCACTGGTATTCAGAACGTCCGCGCAGTCTATCGAGGTCGACCTACCATGCAATCATCCGCAGCCGTCGCCGTTGCCCCGCCCTCGAAGCTGTCGTTGGCAGATTATGCTGCGGGTGTCGCTGCAGCCGACGAACTGCTGTTGGCGGCGCGCTCGGCCGTGCGACAAAAGATCGGTACGAACAAAGACGATGCGGCGCAGGCGACGCTGCACGGCTACGCGTGGCTCGCGACCTACGTCGAAGCGTTGCGGCAACTCGTGGCGTGGGCGGAGCGGCTTACTGGCGAGGGGCGGTTAGGCGCGATCGAGGAGGGGATTCTCGCGGTCGGCATGGGCGAATATCTGGCGCAGATTTCCGGCGGCATCGCCATGAGCCAGATCGAGACGGTGCGGTTGGCGCAGCTCGGCGTGGGGCGCGCCGACATCGCGAAGTTCAACGACAAAGTCGAGGCGCTGATCGCCCACGGCCTCGACGACGCGCACAAGGTCGCGCTGGCGCGGGCGATTGCAGAGCAGCCGGGCGTCACGACGTTCGGTGATACCGGCCTCGACAGCACGTTGGGCGAAATGCGTGAGCAGATGCGCCGCTTCAGCGAAACCGAAGTGCTGCCGCATGCGCATGGTTGGCATTTGCGCAACGAGTACATCCCGCTGGAACTGCTCGGCAAACTGAGCGAACTCGGCGTGTTCGGCCTGACGATTCCCGAAGAGTTCGGCGGGCTCGGGCTCGGCAAGGAGAGCATGTGTCTGGTGTCGGAGGAATTGTCGCGCGCCTATATCGGCGTCGGTTCGCTGGGCACGCGTTCGGAAATCGCCGCCGAACTGATCCTGGCGGGTGGCACAGACGAGCAGAAGGCGCACTATCTGCCGAAGATCGCGGCGGGTGAGATTTTGCCGACCGCCGTGTTCACCGAGCCCAACACCGGCTCCGATCTGGCCTCGCTGAAAACGCGCGCTGAAAAGCACGGCGACGTCTACAAAGTGATCGGCCAGAAGACGTGGATCACGCATCCCGTGCGTGCCGACGTGATGACACTGTTGGTGCGGACCAACCCAAACGAGGCCGGTTACAAAGGGCTTTCGCTGTTGCTCGCGGAAAAGCCGCGCGGCACGGATGCCGATCCGTTTCCGGCCGAGGGCATGAGCGGCGGCGAGATCGAGGTGCTGGGCTATCGCGGCATGAAGGAATACGACATCTCGTTCGACGGGTTCGAGGTGCCGGCGAAGCAACTGCTCGGCGGCACGGAAGGTCAGGGCTTCAAGCAGTTGATGGCGACGTTCGAGAGTGCGCGCATCCAGACGGCGGCGCGCGCGGTGGGGGTGGCGCAGTCGGCCATGGACCTAGCGCTGAAGTATGCGCTGGAGCGCAAGCAGTTCGGCAAGGCGATCTATGCGTTTCCGCGCGTCTCGAACAAGATCGTGATGATGGCCGTCGAAACGATGATCGCGCGTCAGCTCACGTATTTTTCGGCGCGGCAGAAAGATCTCGGACGGCGCTGCGATCTCGAAGCCGGCATGGCGAAATTGCTGGGCGCGCGCATCGCCTGGGCCAACGCCGACAATGCGCTGCAAATCCACGGCGGCAACGGCTTCGCGCTGGAGTATCCGGTCAGCCGCGTGTTGTGCGACGCGCGCATTCTCAACATTTTCGAAGGCGCGGCGGAAATTCAAGCGCAGGTGATCGGACGGCGGCTGCTCGAAGGGGCGAATTAAGGCAAACGCGCAAGTGTCATCCTACTTCTTGCGGGTGGACGCGGCCGTCGGCAAAACACTGTCAGTGCTCGCAACGTGCAGCAATCTAAAGGCTGGTTCTGTTGCGTTTGGAAATTACGCGACCGATCCCGAGTAGAATGAGGTAGAGCGCGAGGAAACCTATTGCCATGGCGGCCGAGTTGGTGAGGGCTTTTGGCAGGCCGATCTTGGACACGTCGACGAACGGATAGGGGTAGAAGCTGCTCCAGGAGCCGTGCCACAGCGTCCAAGCCAAGTAGACCAGCGGATAGACGAGGGCACTGAATGCCGTGTGCCAGGCAACGCGGCTCTTCGGCACGAAGACCATCCAGTCGAGCACGAACAGCGCGGGCGTCACGTAGTGAAGGGCCGTATCTGCGACCAAGTCCAGACCTTGCGGTGCCCATAGGTTGCGCAGGAGCAGGTGATAGGTGATGCCGACGACGACGATGTAGCTGGTGATGGCGGTGCGCACGGCGGGACGGTCGAAGAAACCACCGGGTGCCAGCACGGAGGCCGTCATCGCGATGGCCGCGATGATGTTGGTCAGGATCGTGAAATAGCTGAAGAAGTTGATCGTGCGGCTGATCGGGCCGGGGCCGATGTCGCCGGTGATGACGAGCCAATATTGCAATCCGACAGCCAACCAGCCGATCGCTGCAGCCAGCGTCCGAAATCCAATGGCCATGACTTTCCCCCCAACGAAGCGGTTCAGCCGCGCATAAAAGACGACGATCGCATATCATTCAACTGAGCAAACGGCTCGATGGACGCAAAATGGACCCTCGCACGCTTAAGTTCGCCGAGGCGACCGAGGCCAGCTTCGCATCTGATCGGTGGCCGCTCATTCTCACGTTGTTGAGCATGGATCGGGTGATCGTGTTCGCAGATATGATGGGGTTTGGTGTCGCCGACAGGCCGGCGTTTGTCGGCGTGCTGAGATCTTTGATTCTGCAAATGCGGCAGGCGCAGGCGGCGGGCCGCAAATTTTATGACGCAGACCACGTTGCCGAGCGACTCGTCGCGGAACTGGGGAGCGAGACTACCAATCATCTCGCGTGGTGGGGGCAGCATATCTTTGGACGCAACACACAGGATCACTTGGCGCTGAATGCCTGGACGATCACTTTGCGGCATTGCCGCCATGAGCCGCAATCGTGGGCGCAACTGGGCCTCGCGACGGACTTCTCCGAAGATGCAATGTTGGCGTTTCAGCGCTCCATCGACACCACCGAGTATTATCGGCGGCAATGGCTGATCGAAGCGCAACCACGATCGGACTGGGATTTGGAGACGTATGCTTGCAACGCCTTCGATGACGACGATGATTTTGCGCCGTCCGGTCCAGCGAGCTATCTGTATCCAGCGACGATGACGTATCAGGGCTATCTGTTCTGGGCCTGGATGCTGGAACGCCTCGACGCACAACAACAGTCGGCGCTCACGCGCAACGCCACGCAGATCGCACAGGATACGGAAGCGCTGAGGTTCCTCGGCGAGCTGCCGCTTCCCGCCACGCTCTGTATCGGATTATAAAAACAGCAAGGGAATTGCGCATATATAAGCGCATCGAGAGGAACTGGATTTCATTTTGGATATCAGGTCGAAATGTGTGAAGCCGACGGCAAGACTGCGTGCGGGTGTTCGCAACGCATACAAGCGTTGGCGAGCATTGGCTGTTTGGCCCTGCGATGGTCGCGCGGTTGGATGCGGCGTTGATGTCGGAGCCTTCGGGGCCCATGTCGGAACTTCTGCTGTATGCTCGTGCAGCCGTCACGAGTGCTGGACAAAGTGAGCAGTGATGCGCACGGATCGCCGGTGATGGCGTGCGCCGCACCATTCCTGATTGCAAGAATGGTTCTGACGACGTAGGCACGCGGTGGATGCGGCTGCATCCACCGGTGATCACTGCGAACGGATCTTGCGATGTCGTCTTCCAGCACTCCACCTGTCGTTGATCCGTCGATGGCACTGTCGGCCGAACCTGCGTTCGAGACGTTCGCCAAGCTGTACGGCGCGGGCAAGCCGCAGGTGGTGTGGACGCGACTGGTCGCCGATCTTGAGACGCCGGTGTCGGCGTATCTGAAGCTCGCCGATGGCCGGACCATGACGTCGTTACTGGAATCGGTGGAAGGCGGCGCGGTGCGTGGACGCTATTCCTTCATCGGCATCGAACCCGATCTCGTCTGGCGGGCACAGGGCAACGTCGCCGAACTCAATCGCAATCCTGTGACGCAAGCTCAGTCGTTCGTGCGCGAGGCGAAGCCGACGCTTGCCTCGCTGCGCTCGCTGCTGGCTGAAAGCCGCATCGATCTGCCCGCCGGGTTGCCGCCGAACGCTGCGGGTGTGATCGGCTACATGGGTTACGATACGGTGCGGCTGATCGAGGAGCTGCCGCATGCGCAACCCGATCATCTCGGCATCCCCGATGCGATTCTGGTGCGGCCGACGACGATGGTCGTGTTCGACAGCATCAAGGACGAAATGATCGTGGTGACGCCGGTATATCCCGCGCCCGCAATGACGGCTGACGCTGCATATGCGCGAGCGCTGGCGCGGCTGGAAACGGTGATCGACGCGCTGGATCAGCCGACGCCGCATGCGGCGATCGCCGGGCCGGATGCGCTGGCATTGCCGGCCACGACGTCGAACACCACGCCCGCCGAATACATTGCCATGGTGGAGAAGGCGAAGGAGTACATCGCGGCTGGCGACATCTTCCAGGTCGTGCTGGCGCAGCGTTTTTCGGCGCCGTTCGGCTTGTCGTCGATGGCGCTGTATCGGGCGTTGCGGCGGACGAACCCGTCACCATTTCTGTTCCATCTGGATTTCGGCGGCTTCGCCATCGTGGGTTCGAGCCCGGAAATTTTGGTGCGGGTGCGTGACGAGCAGGTGACGATCCGGCCACTGGCGGGCACGCGTCCGCGCGGCGCGACACCTGAGGCGGATCAGCAATTGGAACGTGATCTGCTCGCGGATCCGAAAGAGCGTGCGGAACATCTGATGCTGCTCGATCTCGGCCGCAACGATGTCGGGCGCGTGTCCGAGATCGGCAGTGTGCGGGTAGCGCAGAGTTTCGAAATCGAGCGTTACAGTCACGTCATGCACATTTCATCGACGGTGCATGGCACGCTCGACCGCACACGGCACGACGAGATCGATGCGCTGATGGCGGGCTTGCCGGCTGGCACTCTGTCGGGTGCACCAAAGGTGCGGGCCATGCAGATCATCGACGAACTCGAGAAATCCAAGCGCGGGGCTTATGGCGGTTGCGTCGGATATTTTTCGGCGGATGGGCAGATGGATACGTGCATCGTGCTGCGCACGGCGATCGTCAAGGATGGGATGATCCACGTGCAGAGCGGCGCGGGCGTGGTGACCGACAGCGTGCCGGAAGCCGAGCAGCAGGAGTGCATCATGAAGGCTGCCGCGCTGTTCCGGGCCGCCGAAGAGGCCGTGCGGTTTGCCGCCAAGGGTCGGCGGGGGAATAGGTGAGGTTTCACGAGAACAGCGAGCTACGCGCAGGTCGTGCGTTGTTTAATTGTGCTGCTGGAAACGTGGGACTTGTGCCAGCACTCCCAACGAAGCAGTGAGATCCGACTTCACCCAGCAAGCGGCGGAGACCAACGCAGGCGCGATCCGATACCGATGCACCGACGCGTTCGGGAATACTGTTTGGCTGGCGCCAAACCGATAGCGCTTATGCGGGAGTTTGGCGGGCGACGTAGATTTCGGTCACGTCGTAGCCGGC
>JANLYD010000237.1:0-2057 GCA_031365465.1 Hyphomicrobiaceae bacterium | reverse complement strand
CGTGGCGGTCGCAACTCAAACTTAACCACCACACCACTCCACCCCCTCGACAACCCGCCTGACGTGTGCGATGTTACTGTCATGACAGAAACATCGCACACACACAAACCCACATTGCCCCCCGCCGTCGAGCGGTTCGTGCTGCATTGGGGCGAGATGGGCACCGTCTGGGGCACCAACCGTTCGGTCGGCCAAATCCACGCGCTGCTCTATCTCTCGGACGCGCCGCTGACCGCCGAGGATCTGGCTGGAACGCTCGGCCTCGCCCGCTCCAACGTGTCGAACTCGCTGAAGGAGTTGCTCGGCTGGAATCTGATCCAGCGGGTCTCGATCATGGGCGACCGGCGCGACTTTTACTCAGCCGAAACCGACGTTCTGGAGATCGTCACCCGCATCGCCGAGGGCCGCAAGGCGCGCGAACTCGATCCGACGCTCGCCGTTCTGAAGGCCTGCGCCAACGAGGCCGGTAACGACCGCTTCATCAACCCAACCGCCCGTGTCCGCATGGAAGCGATGCGCGATTTCGTCGAGATGGTCGATGTCTGGTCGGCCGATATCCGCAAGGTACCGCGCAACAAATTGGTGACGCTGATGAAGCTGGGCTCGGCGATCGCCCGGTTTATCCCCGGCAAGGCAGACCCGTCGGCGTCGCCGAAGACCTAATTGCGCCAAAACTTTTGCCCTGGGGGTTCAGTCGTGACAGAAATGACCGTCAAAACGTTCCAACCGAGTACACCCGCCGCCGATTTTATGGCCGCACTCGCCGCCGACCCGCTCGACCGTGGCGAACGCGATGCGGTGACGGCCGCGCAGCCTGTCGAGCACCGCTTCCGCGCCCTCATGTCCGAAGCCGCCTGGGCATCGCTCCCTGACGACGTCCGCCGCCGCTTCGAGACGACCGTGCCGAAGGGTGGCATGAAGCTCTACGCCGGCACTGTGATCGGCACCGAACTCTCACTTGCCGGACGCGTCTTTGCTGCCCTGGCGCAGCTTGCCGGTAGTCCGCTGCCCGATACCGACGGCGCGACCGGCCCCGCCACCGTCATCGTCACCGAGGATAAGGCGCGCGGGGGACAGCTGTGGACGCGCCTGTTCAGCCGCCCCGGCCGCGACGCGCAGATGATCACGTCGGTGAAGCGTTTCGCAGGTCCGACCGGCATGGAGGAGCGCCTCGGACGCGGCTTTACGATGCGGCTGAAACTGACAGCCGAGGACGGCGCGCTGGTGTTCCGCAGTGCCGGCTATGACATCGAACTGTTCGGCCGCCGTTTCCTGTTGCCCGCGCTCATCGCCCCCGGCACCTGCGAGATCGTCCACCGCAATCTCGGCCCGACACGCTTTGCATTCATTCTGACGCTGACGCATCCGCTGTTCGGCCGCCTGATCCGGCAAGAGGCACATTTTGAGGAGACCCGCCGATGAACGCGGCACACGCGTTTCCCGCTTGCGCTCCGGCGCTGCCCTTGCGAGGTTCGGCGGCAGCAAAATAGAGCAACCGCGAACTGGAGTGCCCCCATGGATTTCATGATGTCGGACCGGCAGAAGCATTGGCGCGATCGCGTCATGAAATTCATGGACGAGCACGTCTATCCGAACAAGAAGACCTATGACGATGAAATGATCGCGTTCGGTGCCAATCGCTGGCAGGTAGTGCCGTTGTTGGAACGGTTGAAACCCAAGGCACGCGAGGCCGGGCTCTGGAACCTGTTCATGCCGCCGAGCAAACAGCACGACGCCGGCGATTATAAAGGCCTGGGCCTGACCAACCTCGAATACGCGCTGTGCGCGGAACAGATGGGCCGGGTCGAATGGGCATCGGAAGTGTTCAACTGCTCCGCGCCCGATACCGGCAACATGGAAGTCTTTCACTTCTATGGCACCGACGCACAAAAGGACCAGTGGTTGAAACCGCTGATGAAAGGCGAAATCCGTTCGGCCTTCCTGATGACCGAACCCGCCGTCGCCTCCTCGGACGCAACCAACATCGAAACCACGATCAAGCGTGATGGCGACCACTACGTCATCAACGGCCGCAAGTGGTGGTCGTCGGGCGTCGG
>JANLYD010000200.1:0-2765 GCA_031365465.1 Hyphomicrobiaceae bacterium | reverse complement strand
CGCTGCTGGTCGGCCGCACCGGTGTCGATGTTTGCTCCGGACGCGGCGCTTTCGGCGTGTCGCGGCGGGCACGCGGCTCCATGTGCTGCGGACGGTCGAAGCGTTGTTCGACGATCGGCACGTCGGGCTGATAGCTGGCGGCGGGCGGTTGATCACCCGTGCCCTTTTGCGGCGGCCGTGGACGGCGCTCGGGTCGAGCGGCGCGCGGTGGACGGTCCCCGGACCGTTCAGGACCACGTTCAGGTCCACGATCTGGTCCCCGCTCCGGCCTTGCAGCTTGTGGCGGCCGGTCTGCGCGCGGTGGGCGATCGCCGCGTTGCGGACGATCTTGGCGCGGTGGACGTGACTGTCTCGCTTCAGCGGCAACAGGTGCGGCAACCGCCGCTTCACCGGCCACAGCAGCACCTGTTTGCGCAGGCGCTGCAGCGCGTTCGGCACGGCGAGCGCGCGCACCATCGGCGCCAACTTGCGCCGGACCCCCGGTTTTTTCGCCCGGCTTTTCCGGACGGCCGCGATAGCCCGTGCGTTCGCCGCCGCGTTTCGAATCCGATGCGCCAGGACGGCCGCCGCGACCAGCCGGGGCTGCGGTACGTCCGCCGCGGCCACGCTTGCGGCGTGCGCCTTCCGCGACCTGATCCTCGGTGGGTGCGTCGCCGATCCACTGCACCGGCACCCCGAGCATGGTCTGGATGTCTTTCAGCGCCTTGAAATCGTCGGGGGTGACGATGGTCGAGGCCGCACCCTGTTTACCGGCGCGGCCGGTGCGGCCGATACGGTGCACGTAGTCGTCGGACGCCCACGGAATGTCGTAGTTGAAGATGTGGCTCACGTCGGGAATATCGAGACCACGGGCGGCCACGTCGCTGGCCGCGAGGAACGTGATGCTGCCGTCGCGGAAGCCATCGAGCGTGGCCGTGCGGCTGGATTGATCCATGTCGCCGTGCAGGGCGCCGGCGTTAAAACCGTGCTTTTGCAGGGATTTCAGCAGGATCGCGACATCGCGTTTGCGATTGCAGAAGATGATGGCGTTGCGAACGGTTTCGCCGCGGATCAACTGGCGCAGCAACTCGCGCTTGTCCCAGTCTTCGCTGGAGGCGCAATAAACGAAACGCTGCGTAATTGTCTGTGCCGTGGTCGCGGGTTTGGCGACCTCGATGCGGGTCGGATCTTTCAGGAACTGATCGACAAGGCGCGTGATTTCCGGCGGCATGGTCGCCGAGAAGAACAGCGTCTGGCGCCGGGGCGGCAGCAGCTTGCAGATCTTTTCGATGTCCGGGATAAAGCCCATGTCGAGCATGCGGTCGGCTTCGTCGATCACCAGGATCTCGACGCCCATCAGCATGATCCGGCCACGGCCGAAATGATCGAGCAGCCGGCCGGGCGTAGCGATCAGCACGTCGACGCCGCGATCGAGCTTGCGCACCTGATCGTCCATCGAAACGCCGCCGATCAGCAGCGCTACGTCGAGTTTGTGGTTGATGCCATATTTCTCGAAGCTTTGGGCAACTTGGGCCGCAAGTTCGCGCGTTGGCGCGAGGATCAACGAGCGCGGCATGCGGGCACGAGCACGGCCGCTTTCGAGACGGGCGATCATCGGCAGAACGAATGAGGCGGTTTTGCCGGTGCCGGTCTGGGCGATGCCAAGAACATCGCGGCCGGTCATGGCAACGGGAATGGCCTGGGCTTGAATGGGCGTCGGGATGGCATAGCCGGCGGACGTCAGAGCGGCGAGGACTTTTTCACTGAGACCCAATTCAGCAAACGAGGGTCCGGCGATGGGTGTATCAGCGGCAGCCGCTTGAGCGGGCGCTGCAGTATCAGCAACGGTGTTGGTATCCAAAAAACAAGTCTCCCTGTGCGCCGGGTGTATGCCGAGATGTCACGCATCCCCGGCCGGCTGCGCGTGGCAGCTCGGTTGGTCGATTGGCGCAGCGCAGGGGAATGGTGCCGGAAAGGGGCTAACAGGAAATGGCCAGGGCGTCGAACATGAGGAAAAAAACAATGCGAGACCCCTGCGCATGCCAGGGCCTCATGTCACAACCGGGCTGCAAATGCAAGGCAGGGGTGGGGTGGGCCGCCCGGCCTTGGGGTAAATAAGAGTTGAAATCACCTGGAATAGAGGCAGCGCGGCGATCCGGCGGCTTGCGTTCGGGCAAGTCAAACCGATATGCACGAGGCCAACACAACACTCCGGTTCGGAACACCTCATGACCACGACGCATCATCGGCAGACGATTATTCTTGGCTCGGGGCCGGCGGGGTACACGGCGGCGATCTATGCGGCGCGGGCGATGTTGAAGCCGATGCTGATCCAGGGCATCCAGCCGGGCGGACAGCTGACGATCACCACCGATGTCGAGAACTATCCGGGTTTCGCTAAGGTGATCCAGGGGCCGTGGCTGATGGATGAAATGCGCGAGCAAGCCGAGCACGTCGGCACCGAACTGGTGATGGACCACATTTCGAATGTGGATTTGAAAGTCCGGCCATTCCGGCTCGAAGGCGACAGTGACGACATCTATACCTGCGATACGCTGATCATCTGCACCGGGGCGCAGGCGCGCTGGCTCGGCATCGAAAGCGAGAAGCACTTCCAGGGCCATGGCGTATCGGCCTGTGCGACGTGCGATGGGTTCTTCTACAAGGGCAAAGAGGTGTTCGTGGTTGGCGGCGGCAACACGGCTGTGGAAGAGGCGATCTTCCTGACCAACTTCGCCAAGAAGGTGACGATCGTGCACCGGCGCGATCACTTCCGGGCCGAGAAG
>JANLYD010000182.1:0-8921 GCA_031365465.1 Hyphomicrobiaceae bacterium | reverse complement strand
AGGTTTGGCGCCGGTTCCGGCGCACGGCTCGCAGCCGACGCTCGTGGGGACGCGGATTTGCGCGTTTTTGCCCGTGTAAGCATCAGACAGGGTAATGTCCATGCTGTAGCGGATGTCGCCGCCGCGCTCACGTCCGGTGCGGCGTCCGCCACCACGACGCCCGCCCATGAATTCACCGAACAGATCGTCGAATATATCTGACATGGAGGAGGCGAAGTCGGGGCCGAATCCGCCCGCGCCACCACCCCGGCCACCTTCGAACGCGGCATGGCCGAACTGATCGTACGCCGCCCGCTTTTGCGGGTCGCGCAGCACTTCGTAGGCTTCTGCCGCTTCCTTGAATTTCGCCTCAGCGGTTTTGTCGTCGGGATTTTTGTCGGGATGAAGCTCTTTGGCGAGCTTGCGAAACGCCGACTTCAAATCGCTCTCGCCGGCACCGCGGGCGACGCCGAGAATTTCGTAATAATCTCGCTTGGCCATGGTTTCTTGGGGCCTTGAGGTTCGATGGGCCTCGGGTTCGACGGGCCTTCGCGTGGCGGGATTGATATCTGAAGACTTATGGGCACGAAACTCGGCTGCTACAATGATCACGGCAGCGACGGGGACCCGTCACTGCCGTATTTTTCGTCACCGTTGCCCGGGAAACATAGATCGACGCCTCAGCCGTGCTTTTTCTTGTCGTCTTTGACTTCTTCGAAGTCCGCATCGACGACGTTGTCGCCAGCCTTTTTGGCGTCTGCCTTGGCAGCGGACTCGCCGCCGTCATCGGCACCGGGCTGATTGCCGTACATCGCCTCACCAATTTTCATGGACGCAGTAGCGAGCGCACTGGTCTTTTCCTTGATGATGTCGACGTTCTCGCCGCTCAAGGCCGTCCGCAGGTCCTTGATGGCTGCCTCGATGGCGGCCTTGTCGGGACCAGCGACCTTCTCGCCGAGGTCTTTGATCGACTTCTCGGTGGAATGAATGAAGGCTTCGGCTTGGTTGCGGCTCTCGACGAGATCCTTCTTCTTCTTGTCGTCGTCTTTGAAGCGCTCGGCTTCCTCGGTCATTTTCTTGATGTCGGCTTCGGTCAATCCGCCAGATGCCTGGATGCGGATCGATTGCTCCTTGTTGGTCGCTTTGTCCTTGGCACCGACGTTGACCAAGCCGTTCGCATCGATGTCGAACGTGACTTCCACTTGCGGAACGCCACGCGGCGCTGGCGGAATGCCCACCAGATCGAACTGGCCGAGTATTTTGTTGTCGGCAGCCATTTCGCGTTCGCCCTGGAACACCCGGATGGTAACGGCATTCTGACCGTCTTCCGCCGTCGAGAACGTCTGACTTTTCTTGGTCGGGATCGTGGTGTTGCGGTCGATCAGACGCGTGAACACGCCACCTAGCGTCTCGATGCCGAGTGACAATGGCGTCACGTCGAGCAACAGGACGTCCTTGACGTCACCCTTCAACACGCCGGCCTGAATCGCGGCGCCGACGGCCACCACTTCATCGGGGTTGACGCCCTGATGTGGCTCCTTGCCGAACAGCTCCCGCACAAGCTTCTGCACCTTGGGCATGCGTGTCATACCGCCGACGAGCACGACTTCGTCGACTTCGGCAGCCTTCAGATTTGCATCCTTCAACGCCTGCTGGCACGGTCCTTTGGTCTTCTCGATGAGGTCATCGACAAGGCTTTCCAGCTTCGAGCGGGTCAGCTTCATGGTCAGATGAAGCGGCGATTGGGTCCGCGCGTTCATCGAAATGAAGGGCAGGTTGATTTCCGTCTGCTGCGACGACGACAGCTCGATTTTGGCCTTTTCGGCGGCCTCCTTCAGGCGCTGAAGGGCCAGCTTGTCGCCTTTGAGATCGACGCCGTTTTCCTTCTTGAACTCGCTCGCCAGATACTCGACCAGACGCATGTCGAAGTCTTCACCGCCGAGGAAGGTATCGCCATTGGTGGATTTGACTTCGAACACACCGTCGCCGATCTCCAGGATCGACACGTCGAACGTGCCGCCACCAAGATCGTAAACGGCGATGGTTTTGGCTTCGGTTTTCTTGTCGAGACCATAGGCCAAAGCGGCGGCAGTCGGCTCGTTGATGATGCGAAGCACTTCCAGACCGGCAATGCGGCCGGCGTCTTTGGTCGCCTGGCGCTGCGCGTCGTTGAAGTAGGCGGGCACCGTGATGACGGCTTGCGTGACCGGCTCGCCGAGCTTGGCTTCGGCCGTTTCCTTCATTTTCTGCAGGATGGCCGCTGAGATTTCAGCCGGCGAATATTGTTTGCCCTGTGCCTCGACCCAGGCGTCGCCGTTCGGCCCCTTGACGATATTGTACGGAACGAGTTTTTTGTCTTTTTCGACCATCGGATCGTCATAGCGACGGCCGATCAAGCGCTTGATGGCAAACAACGTATTGGTCGGATTGGTGACGCCCTGCCGTTTGGCGGGCAGGCCCATCAACCGCTCGCCATCGGTAAACGCGACGATGGACGGCGTGGTGTTGGCGCCTTCTGCGTTTTCCAACACTTTCGGCTTCGACCCCTCCATGACTGCGACGCAGCTGTTGGTCGTACCAAGATCGATACCAATAACTCTAGCCATAATCGTTATCCTCGTGTCTGTGGCGGGCGGCCTGGACCCAGAGTGTTGATCCAGCGTCCATTTATCGAATTTCTGACTGGACGAACGCCACAACGGACGTGTCGCTCCGGTCAGCGTCGGCAGCCCCCGAACTTTACTGTTGTGAGCGGTATATAGGTTGGGGCAAAGGCGTCGGCAATGGTGCTTTCTCACGGCAGCTGGCAGAAATTCGCAACGGCGAGCGCCTATCGCACCGGCTCGCAGTGCGCGCAAAAGGTATCGTGATGGCATCCCCACTGTCGAGCAGATCGCTGACGTTCAGACATTTACCAAATTTGCTCGGCCTGGAAGCGCAAAAAGCACTCGCCGACGCGATCGTCAATATAATGCGCGAGGCGCCGCCGTTCACGCCGGCCATGCCACGCACCGGAAAACCGTTCTCGGTGGCCATGACGAACTGCGGTCCGTTGGGCTGGGTCTCGGACAAGGACCATGGCTATCGATATCAAGCGACGCACCCCGTCACCGGGCGGACCTGGCCGGACATGCCGCCGCAACTGCTGGCGCTTTGGCGCGCCCACGCGCGATATCCCCTCGACCCGGAAGCGTGCTTGATCAATTGGTACTCCGGAACCGCCAAGATGGGATCCCATCAGGACCGCGACGAGACCGATTTTTCGGCGCCGGTGCTGTCGGTCTCACTGGGCGACGACGCGGTTTTCCACGTCGGCGGCCTGAAGCGGACGGATCCCAAAGTGCGCGTCACTCTCAGAAGCGGCGATGTGGAGATATTGGAGGGGCCGAGCCGTTTGGCATTTCACGGCATCGATCGTGTGCTGCCGGATACGTCGATGCTGTTGCCTCAACGCGGACGGATCAATTTGACCCTCCGTCGGGTGAGTTGAACTAGGCTAAGGTGGACGGGCAGCGGCGAGGAGATGTCATGCAGTTCGAGCTTAAACCGCGCATCGAGATCAAGGTGCTGGACCAACGGCTCTACCAATGGGGACTGCCGCGCTACCAAAGCGCGATGGCGGCCGCGATCGATCTGCACGCGTGCATCGATACGCAGGTGTCCCTCGCGCCCGGATCAGCGGCGCAGTTGATTTCTTCGGGACTGGCGCTGCATTTGAGCGATCCGCATCTGGCAGCGATCGTGGTGCCGCGCTCGGGGCTCGGCCACAAAAAAGGGCTGGTGATGGGCAATCTCTCCGGCATCATCGATGCCGACTATACCGGGCCCGTCATGATCAGCGTCTGGAACCGGAGTGCGCCTGGAACTGAGGCCATCGTGATCGAGCCGGGCGAGCGGATCGCACAAATGCTGTTTGTGCCGATCGTTCGGCCGTCGTTTCATGTGGTGGACACGTTTTCGCTCGAGAGCGAACGCGGCGACGGTGGGTTCGGATCGACCGGCGTCTGATCGGCGGTTGGTGCCGTCTCGCATTGTCAACCGCCTCTCCACAGTTTTGAGAATCCTTTGGATGATGCGCTCCGGCAACTTGCTGGCGGCGTGTGCCGAGACCTAATGTCGGCGCATCGTCGGCCGCATTTTCCGCGCGCCGCAAACATCGCGAACAAGGGACGAGTCATGACGACGTTGCAGCAAGCAGCCCAAGATCAACTGCGGCAGTTCATCGAGCAGATCGAACGGTTGGAAGAAGAGAAAAAAGCGCTGGCGGCTGATATCCGTGACAAATTCCTGGAGGCCAAAGGCACCGGCTTCGATGTCAAGGCGATGCGTCAGATCCTGCGGCTGCGCAAGAAGTCGAAGAACGAGCGCGACGAGGAAGACGGGATGCTGGCAGTTTATATGCACGCACTCGGCATGCTCGAGGACAACGTGGCAGATATCGCGTTGCAACGGTTCAGTGCCGAAACGGGCGATCCATCGATTCTGGACGCGGCAGAATAAGCCACCGCAGGCTTTATCAGCGCGCTTTCGCGTTGCCGAGTTGCTTCAAGAACCAGCCGAAGCGCATCGCACCTTCGGGCCAGGGACCGTGGCCCGATGCGGTATTGAGGTGACCGACATCGCCGGCATCGACGAGGGTCGAACCCCAGTTCAGCGCCATCTCACCGGCGTCGTCGTAGGGGCAGTACGGATCGTTGCGGCTCGCGACGAGCAGCGTGGGAAATGGCAGCGGGTCCCGCGGATACGGTGTGAAGGCGGGATCGACTCCGGGGAGGCCGGCGGTCACCGCTTCGGAAGCCGGAGCGACCAGGAACGCGCCGACGACGCGGTCGTCGTGCAATTTGGCTGCGGCATGTGCGACGGTCGGGACGCCACACGAGTGCGCGACGATGACGACCGGCTTCTTGGCAGCGTCGACGGCAGCGATGAGGTGCTTGGTCCACAAGCTCACGCTGGGGCGTTCCCAGTCGGTTTGCTCCACACGGCGTGACGTTTTCAGCCGGCTTTGCCAGCGTGTCTGCCAATGGTCGGGCCCGGAATTTGTAAAACCAGGGACGATTAGAATTTCGATATCGAAGGTGCGCATGGGATCTCCGCCTGCGCCGCTGAGTGGCAGGCGCGCGCGCGCCAGTCAACCGCGCCAACCCCTTTCCAGTCAGGTGTTGGGCGCGTCGATGACGAGGCTTGCCATGTTCTTTCGCATGAGTAGTTCGTCGTCCCCATCGCGCATGAGGTCGGGAAGATGGCCGATCGTCGTGTAGCCGCAGCGCTGATAGAACCGCTGCGCGTCCAGATTGAAGCCCGACACGCAGAGCCAGACGTTGCGCATGCGCGCCGTCAAGGCAGTCGCTTCATACCACTTCAAAATTGCGGTCCCGATCCCGGCACCTTGCAACTCCGGCAGCACCGCCAAGATCTGTAGGTACGGTCCCGCGAGCCACGGCGAACGGATGATGACGACACCGGCGGACGCGCCCGCACAGGTGAGCTGATAACGAATGGCGCCGTCGCCGGTAATCAGCAGGCTCGACTGCATGGCCTCGGGAGAAAAATTATAGTGAGCCCAAGGTCCAATGCCGGCGATCGCTGGCGCTAACTCGGCGGCGGCCTCGGGCGTCATCGCCGACAGGACCAGCGCGCGGCCATCCGCGAGCGTTCCGGCCAAGTTGTCTTCGGGCGTGAAGGGATGCGTCGAGCTGAGCATGGAGGATCTCGAGGATCGCGGACGAAAACAAAACGTATCACGCGCCGCGGCCAGGTGCATCACGGTCAACGCGTCGGCGGGGGCTGCAACGCATCGGCCAAACGGGTTGCTGCCGAGCCGGGCTTCAGCGGTTTCTGCTGGCTCTCATGCGGCGACCACGCGGTGGCCGTGAGAATCTCGAATGTTGCGCGGACGCGGCCATCGGGCTCCGCGTAGCGCTCACGATAAATCTCGCAGGCCCTCGACAGTGCCGCTCTTGATAACGGCGAACGGCTACGCTCTCTCAGGCAATTGGTGGCTCCCATGCCGCGCAAGTCGTGCATGAGCCGCAGCGGGTGGTCATAGGTGACGGTGACGACATCGCTATCGACGACGGGCAAGGCGAATTGCGCGCGCTGCAACAAGGTGCCGAGATCGCGCACGTCGATCATTGGCGCAACGCGTGGACTGGCGCCGCCAGTCATTTCGGTTTCCGCCGTCAGAAAGGCATCGCGCAGTTCGAACAACGACCGCCCGCCGATGACGGCTGCGAGCAATAGGCCATCCGGGCGGAGTGCGGCGCGGATCTGGGCGAGAGTGCCCGGCAGATCATCGACCGTCTGCAACGCGAGCCCCGAGACGACGAGATCGAGGCTGGCCTGTCGAAAGGGCAAATGTTCGAGATCGACCAGAGCGTGCGGCAGTGGGGCCAGGTCCAGCATCGCGCGGCACGCGTCGGTCGAAGAAATCGCTGTGACCGCCCCTGCGGCGCACAACGTCCGGCCAAGCGCGCCGTGATGGCAGCCCAGATCGACGGCGTCGGTGAAGCGGCGTTTGATGAACGCGAGCCGGTCGGCAAAATCGTCGGCGACGCGGCGCAACAGAAAGTCAGGCGTGGAGGCGGGATCGGCCCGATGCAGACGCACGGCACGGTGGCGGTGTCGCCCGAGGGCGATGCTGTCGAAAACGGAGTGAACGTGGGACATGGCCGTCGATGGTGACGCGAAAGTGCGATCTGCGGAGTGGTACCGCAGGATGCGGACTGCGTCACCGGCGCGTAGTGCCTCAGCGGCGGATGCCGTTCGCGCCCTGCATCACCGGCGTGGCACAGTCGCCGCTGGGGCCGCTGGCGCGGGCCGGGTATCTACGTCGGGCAGTGACATCAGAAAATTCGGTGCGCCCTTGTCGCCAGCCATCATGAAGCGCGGCGCCACGCCATCCCAGCGAAGGCGCGCCTGCGCGTTCAGCACGTTGATGTAATTTTCAAAGCCACCGGCACCTTCGATTTCCGATTTGTACCGTGCTGCAGAACCCTGACCTTGCAGCTCGGCGGCTTCCTTTTCGGCGCGGGCCCGCAAGCGAAGGGCATCGGCATCGCCAGAAGCCTTGGCGCGCGCTTGCTGCGCCTCGCCTTCGGCCGTGGTCACTTTCTGCTTGGCTTGAAATTCGGCGACCTTGACACGGTTCTCTTCGGCGATGGCTTCGTTCTTGGCGGTGACGGAGCGTTCATTGGAAGCGATGAAAGCTTGGCTGTAGAGGATTTTTGCAATCTGCAGGCTTTGCAGGTCGATCTTGAACAGATCCTTGAGGGCGGCTCGCACGGCGTTGGTGGTTTCGGCTTGAATGCCTTCGCGCAATTCGGAGATGTTATTGGTGTTCTTGACCGAGAAAATGCGACTGACGCGATCTTGAACCACGGGCACTACATTCTCGCGAATATCGGCGTTGCCGCTGCGGCCGACCTCATAAAGCAAATGAAAAACGGCGGATTCCGTCGTGAGATAAGACACGTTGATATCGAGATCGATCTTCTGATTGTCGATCGTATTTACGCTGAAGACGGGAATGTGGAGATTGGTCAGACTGACCTGCGCCCGGTCGACGCTGGTTACCAACGGCAAACGCATATGCAGCCCGGGCCCGAAAGGTTTGTCGGTCGTGACTTGCCCGAACTGCCGCACGAAAGCGCGTTCGGCCGGATCGACGGTGAAGAAACACTGCGACGCGATGTACGCAAACAGCGCAAGCGCCGCCAAACTCAGTAGACGGCCACCACCGATAAAGCGGGAAGAGTTACCGGAGCCGGTGCGCATCAGCTCGGAAAGGGATGACTTTTTCGGATTTTCAGATCCCTCGATCATGACAGGCCCCGGGTAAAAAGGTGATCAACATGCAATTAAGCTAGCACGCAATTCCGGCATTTTTAGTTCTACATCGGTTAAGTTTTAATGGTGACTCGGGTGGGGGAACGTGGAACAAACGTGAAACGTAGCTGGTGGGGGCTGGTTTGCAAAAGGATATGGAGCGGCACAGGCATAGTTCTGCAGCATTCGCATGGCGGGCCTTGTACTGGGTCGGCGATCTCATCGTGCCGCCGGTGTGCGCATCGTGCCGGGTGGCGCTGTCTGATCATCACGCGATCTGTGCGCTGTGCTGGCGCGACGTGGCGTTCATCGGCGCGCCGCTGTGCGAGCGGATGGGATTGCCCTTGCCGTTCGATACTGGAAGCCCCTCGGTTTCCGCCGCCGCGCTTGCCGATCCACCCGACTATGATCGCGCGCGCGCTGCAGCGCATTTCGGCGGGACCGCGCGGCGGCTGGTCCACGGCTTCAAGTATTCCGATCGGCAGGAAGTGCGCGTTCTGCTGGGCAGATGGCTCCTGACCGCCGGGCGCGAATTACTAAATGATGCGCATCTGATTATTCCCGTGCCGATGAGCCGCCGTCGTTTGTTTTGGCGCACATTCAACCAAGCGGCGATATTGGCGCATGAAGTCGGCAAGTCGAGCGGGTTGTCCGTCTCGGTTTCGACCTTACGACGGCGTCGCGCGACCCGGCCACAGGTGGGGCTGACGCGCGCGCAGCGGCGCGACAACATGGAAGGCGCCTTTGCAGTCGCCAAGCACAAACGGCCCTTGGTCGATGGGCACAACATTCTGCTGATCGACGACGTGATCACCACCGGCGCGACCATCAACGCTTGCGCGCGCGCATTGAAGCGGGCGGGAGCCGCTCGTGTCGACGTGCTGACCGTCGCCATGGTCGCGGGTGACATACCGTTTACCCCGTAGCCAAGTGTAATCGCTCTGGCCGATCATCCGGGCCGATCTTCCGGGCCGGAATGACCTCGCGGGTGAGCCTCGGTTCTGGTATTCGAGGCGGGCGAAGCACATATGAGCATGCAGGAACCAACCGCGACACGCCGACACGGACGCCGAAAACATGCCGAAAGTGACGATTTATACGACGCCGATCTGCGG
>JANLYD010000172.1:0-12178 GCA_031365465.1 Hyphomicrobiaceae bacterium | reverse complement strand
GGGGTGGGTTTTGGGGGGGGGGGCTGTTCCCAGCTCTGCGACCGTCGAACCAGCCCCCCCACCCTAGCCCTCCCCCACCAAGGGAGAGAGAATCCTTTCGGGGCGCGTTATCGACTGTTGGTGCAGACACTGGCCCTAGGGTCACTTCGCGACCTCCGCCGTCTTGATGGCGGTCTGGTATTGGGCGACGAGGTTTTTGACGGACGCGCGGGTGACGTCGAGGATCGGTGCCGGATAGATGCCGAACAGGATCGTCAGCACCAGCAGGGGCGTCATGATCGCGATTTCGCGCGGGCCCATATCCGTGATGGCTTTCAGCGACGGCTTGACCAGTTCGCCGAAAATCATGCGGCGATAGAGATAGAGCGCGTAGGCAGCCGACAGGATGACGCCGAAGGTCGCGAAGAACGCCACCCAGGTATTGGCCTGGAACGCACCGAGCAGCGTCAGGAACTCGCCGACGAAACCTGATGTGCCGGGCAGGCCGACGTTGGCCATCGTGAACACCATCAGCGTGAAGGCATAGATCGGCATACGGTTGACAAGACCGCCGTATGCCGAAATTTCGCGCGTGTGCATGCGGTCGTAGACGACCCCGACGCACAGGAACAACGCCGCCGAAACGATGCCGTGGCTCAGCATCTGGAAGATCGCGCCGTCGATGCCCTGCACGGTGAACGTGAAAATGCCCATCGTGACGTAGCCCATGTGGGCGATCGACGAGTAGGCAATCAGCTTCTTGACGTCTTCCTGGGCGAGCGCAACGAGCGAGGTGTAGATGATCGCGACGATCGACAGCGCAAAAATCAACGGCGCATAGTCGTGGCTGGCGACCGGCAACATCGGCAGCGAGAAGCGCAGGAAGCCATAGCCGCCCATCTTCAGCAGAATGGCCGCGAGAATGACCGAGCCGGCGGTGGGTGCCTCGACGTGTGCGTCGGGCAACCACGTATGCACCGGCCACATCGGCATCTTGACGGCGAACGACGCCAGGAATGCCAGCCACAACCAACCCTGCAATGGCACGGGGAATTTGGTGGTCATCAGCGTGGGAATGTCTGACGTACCGCCGATCGAATACATCGACAACATGGCGAGCAGCATCAGCACCGAGCCGAGCAGCGTGTAGAGGAAAAACTTGAAGCTGGCGTAGATGCGGCGCTTACCGCCCCAGATGCCGATGATCAGGAACATCGGGATCAGCACGGCTTCGAAGAACAGGTAGAACAGGAACAGGTCGAGCGCGCAGAACACGCCGAGCATCAGCGTCTCCAGCACTAGGAACGCGATCATGTATTCCTTGACGCGTTCTTCGACGCTTTCCCAGCTGGCGAGAATGCAGAGCGGCATCAGGAACGTGGTGAGTATTACGAACAGCATGGAAATGCCGTCGACACCCATCTTGTATTTGATCGCACCCAGCCAGGCCGCATTCTCGACGAACTGGAAGCCGGGATTGCCTTTGTCGAAGCCGGTCCAGATCGGGATCGAGATCAAAAACGTCAGCAGCGTCGTCCACAGCGCGATCCAGCGCGCGTTGCCCTTGGCGTCGTTGTGCAACAGCGCGATGAAAATCGCGCCGAGCAGCGGCAGGAACGTGACGAATGACAGGATCGGAATGTTGGCGACGCTCATCGGCCGATGCCCCCGGCAATCATATAGGTGAGAATGGCGGCAACCCCGATCAGCATCACGAACGCGTAGTTGTAGACGTAGCCGGTCTGCAGGCGGACGGCCTTGCCCGTGAACCAGCCGACCGTGTTGGCCGTGCCGTCGATGGTGCCGTCGATGATGGCACCGTCGCCGCCCTTCCACAGTAGGCGGCCGATCGCGAAGGCGGGCCGCACGAACAGGAAATCGTAGAGTTCGTCGATGTACCACTTGTTGAGGAAGAACAGGTAGATCGGGCGGAATGCCTTGGCGGTTGCCGCCGGCAAGTGCGGCTGTTGGATGTAGTAGACGTAGGCGAGGCCAAGGCCGGCCAGCATGGCGATCGTCGGCGCGAAACCGACCCAGTGCGGGATCTCGTGCATGGCATGCAGGATGTGGTTGTTCGCGCCCTCGAAGATTGCAGCACCCCAGAAGTCTTTATGCGGGTCTATCATGCCGTGAGCGGTGGGTGTCCCGATAAACATTTTCGAGAATAGCACGCCAGCCAGCACTGCGCCGGCTGCGAGAACGTAAAGCGGAACCAGCATGACTAGCGGCGATTCGTGGGGCTGGTAATCGTGGCCATGGCCCTGATCATTGTGCGCGTGATCGTCGTGGGCGGGCGCGGCCGTCGGTTCGACGCTGGCATCGTGCGACGGATGCAAATCATGCCCCCAGCGCGCGGGCTGGTGGAAGGTCATGAACATCAGGCGCCACGAGTAGAAGCTCGTCATGAATGCCGCGATGACCAACGCCCAGAAGGCATAGTTGCCGGGCGTGTGAGCGGCGTAGGCCGTTTCGATGATCGCATCTTTGGAGTGGAAGCCGGCAAAACCGATGAAGCCGGGAATGCCGACGCCGGTGAGCGCAAGCGTGCCGATCAACATCATCGCCCACGTCTTGGGAATGATCTTGGCGAGCCCACCCATGTGGCGCATGTCCTGCTCGTGATGCATGGCATGGATCACCGAGCCGGCGCCCAGGAACAGCAACGCCTTGAAGAAAGCGTGCGTGAACAGGTGAAAAATGCCCGCTGAGTAAGCGCCGACGCCGCAGGCCACGAACATGTAACCAAGCTGCGAGCATGTGGAATAAGCAATCACGCGCTTGATGTCGTTCTGCACGAGACCGACCGTGGCTGCAAAAAACGCCGTCAGCGCGCCGATGAAGGTCACGACCTTCAGCGCTTCCGGTGCCAGTTCGAAGACCGGCGACAGGCGCGCGACCATGAATACGCCGGCGGTGACCATGGTGGCTGCATGGATCAGTGCCGAAACCGGCGTCGGGCCTTCCATGGCGTCGGGCAGCCAGGTGTGAAGCAGGAACTGCGCGCTCTTGCCCATCGCGCCCATGAACAGCAGCAACGCGATGCAGGTCAGCATATCGACCTGATAGCCGAGGAACTCGAACGGCTTGCCGGCAAGCGCGGGCACAGCTGCAAAGATCTGGTCGAGATTGATGGATTGAACAACGGCGAAAAGGGCAAAGATGCCCAGCGCAAACCCGAAATCTCCGACGCGATTGACCACGAAGGCTTTGATGGCCGCAGCGTTGGCCGACGGCTTTTTGTACCAGAAACCGATCAGCAAATAAGACGCGAGGCCCACGCCCTCCCAGCCGAAAAACATCTGCAGCAGGTTGTCGGATGTCACCAGCATCAGCATGGCGAACGTGAACAGCGACAGGTAGGCGAAGAAGCGCTGGCGGCTGTCGTCCTCGTGCATGTAGCCGATGGAATAGAGATGCACGAGGCTCGAAACGGTCGTGACGACGACCAGCATGACGGCGGTCAGCGTATCGACACGCAACGTCCAGGAGACATCGAGATCGCCGGAGGTGATCCAGCGCATAACCGGCACTTTGAACATCGCGTGGCCGACGCCGACTTGCACGAACACGAACCACGACAGCACCGCTGCCAGCAGTAGCAATCCCGTGGTGATGATCTCACTCGGACGTTCACCGAGCACGCGCCCGAAAAAACCTGCGATGATCGCGCCGAGCAACGGCATGAAGACGATGAGAAGTGCGGCGGTGGTCATGCGTATATCTCTTGGTAGTCACTGCCCGCGACCGGGCCATATCCGTAGCTGTCATCCTGGGCCTTGTGCCCAGGACCCAGCGGTCCGCAGTCTGGAGCGGATCGAGAGCGCTGCAGGCGCGCCACATTCACTGCTCCGATGGAGCACGCGGCACCTTGGATCCTAGGCACAAGGCCTAGGATGACAGTGGAGGGTGCGACGGCAGCGGGGGTCATTTGAAAGCTCGGTCTAATCCAGATCAATTCGGTTTGGCGATGGTAAGTAGGTCATTCGGACGGGTTCGTGAACTTATAAGCGATAAGAGCAGCAAACAGGCAAAGTATCACCGCCATTACGGCAAGCCAGATGGTCTTGAACTTTTGCGGGACAGGGTTCGGATTTTCAGACGCTCGTAGCGGCGGCCAAACGCCTGTAATAAGTTGAAGCAACCAAACCGCAATTTCGCTCACCTTCACCCCTTCATCATATTAGTATCCTTGACTGCGATTGAGCTGGAAGTGCATCGACGCGATCAGGCCTCGACAAGCCCGAGCCGTTTTTCGATGCGATCGAGCCGGACGCTGACACGATCGAGGCGCCCGGATTGGTCAGCCATCTGGACGTGTAAATCGGCGGTTGAACGCTCTAAGTGGCCGATGCGAGAAACGAGTTCCGTCAACGTGTCTCTCACCGCGTCCTGACCCGCCCGAAGTTCGCGCCAGTGACGCAGAATAAGGTTATCCGGTTCGTCAGGCATATTCTGTCCCAATCGTTCTCTTCGCCTGTTGCGACAACCTTCACCCCTTCATCATATTGATGTCCTCGACCGCGATGGAGCCGCGGTTGCGGAAGTACACGACGACGATGGCGAGGCCGATGGCGGCTTCGCCAGCAGCGACAGTCAGCACGAACAGCGCGAAAACTTGTCCCGCCAAATCGCCCAGGAACGATGAAAACGCAACCAGATTGATATTGACGGCGAGCAACATCAACTCGATCGACATCAGGATGACGATCACGTTCTTGCGGTTCAGGAATATGCCGAAGATGCCAAGGGTGAACAACATCGCGGCGACGGTGAGGTAGTGACCCAAACCTATCATTGGTTACGTCCGATCAAGTCTGCTCGTTCGCGATCGAGACGGCCGTTGCTGGCCGATCATGATCGCTCATCAGGATTCCTCTGCAGCGGATAGCGCTTTGCCAGCCAGATGCCAAGGGCGATGGGAAGAACCCAGAAGATAATCACGGGCGTACCGACCCAACTGAGCAGTCCCGACCCGTCGAACAGGAAGCCGCACCAGAACAGGAAGCCCACCAGAAACAGTGCCGGTAGCAGGTACGGCATGGTCCACAGCGCCAGCCATCCCTTCAGCCACACACCCACAAACGCGGTGAACAGGCCGATCCACAGCCAGAAGATCAGCACCGGCGCGAAAAACAGCATCAGGCAGATCAGATAAAGCCAACCCATCACGATTCTCCTCTCCGACGTGCCGGCCGGCCCCGCCGCAACCTAATGCTATCGCAACGAAATTGGCATCGCCGCAAGAGAATGCAACGCCGGGCGGGCGGCGCTCGAACCAACACCGCCCGGTTATCGATCTCAGCTTAACCGCGCCAGATCAGGGGCGGTCGCTTCGGCTTTCAGTTCGGCGAGCGCCTCGTCGACGGTCATCACGGTTTGGGCCTGCGACCCGAGGCGCCGGACCGACACCTTGCCCTCTTCGGCCTCGCGCTTACCCACAACCAGCATGACCGGCACCTTGGCGAGCGAGTGCTCGCGCACCTTGTAATTGATCTTTTCGTTTCTGAGATCGATCGTGGCGCGCAAGCCGGCCTTCTTCAGCTTGGACTGCACCTGCTGGGCATACTCATCGGCATCCGACACGATGGTGGTGACGACTGCCTGCACGGGCGCCATCCACAACGGCAAATGTCCCGCGCAGTTTTCCAGCAGAATGCCGAGGAAGCGCTCGAGCGAGCCGCAAATGGCGCGATGGACCATGACTGGCTGCCGCTTCTCGCCATCGGCGGCGATGTAGAACGCGCCGAACCGCTCCGGCAGATTGAAGTCGATCTGCGTCGTACCGCACTGCCATTCGCGCCCGATCGCATCGCGCAGCGTGTACTCGAATTTCGGCCCGTAGAACGTGCCTTCGCCTTCGTTTATGCCGGTCTTGATACGGTTGTCCTCGGCGGCCATTTTACCCAGCACCTTTTTGAGAATGCCTTCGGCGTGGTCCCACATCGCATCGGTGCCGACGCGCTTGGCAGGCCTGGTCGCAAGCTTCACCACGACCTCATCGAACCCGAAGTCGCGATAGACCGACATCATCAACTCGTTGATCTTCAGGCACTCGGCCTCGAGTTGCTCCTCAGTGCAGAAGATGTGGGCGTCATCCTGCGTGAAACCGCGCACGCGCATCAGGCCGTGCAAGGAGCCCGAGGGCTCGTAGCGATGCACGCAGCCGAACTCGGCCAGCCTCATCGGCAGGTCACGGTAGCTTTTCAGCCCGTGCTTGAAGATCTGCACGTGACCCGGACAATTCATGGGCTTGAGTGCGAACACACGTTGCTCGTGGGCGTCGTCTTCCGGGTTCATGAACGCGGTCGCCGATTTTACGGCGAACATGTTGTCGGAGTACCAACCCCAATGGCCCGAAGTTTCCCACAAGGATTTGTCGAGCAACTGCGGGCCTTGGACCTCTTGATAGTCTTCGGCAAGACGACGGCGCATGTAGGCGATCAGTTGCTGAAACGTGGTCCAGCCCTTCGCGTGCCAGAAAACGACGCCGGGCCCTTCCTCCTGAAAATGGAACAAATCCATCTCGCGGCCGATCTTGCGGTGATCGCGCTTCTCGGCTTCCTCGATCTGCTTGAGATGCAACGCCAGACCGGCCTCGTCGGCGAACGCCGTGCCGTAGATGCGCTGCAACGGTTGCCCTTGCGCGTCGCCGCGCCAGTAGCTACCGGAAAAGCGCGTCAGCTTGAACGCCTTACCGATCGCCCCCGTCGCCGTCATGTGCGGTCCACGGCACAGATCGAGCCACGTACCCTGATTGTAGATTTTGACGTCTTCGCCGGCCGGAATCGCGTCGATCAACTCGACCTTGAATGCCTCGCCTTTGTCCTTGAAATACGCCTTCGCCTTGTCGCGACTCCACACCTGCTTGGTAAATGGCGCATTCTTGGCGATGATTTCGCTCATCCGCTTTTCGATGCGCGGCAGATCGTCTGGCGTGAACGGCTCGGCTTTGGCGAAATCGTAGAAGAAGCCGTTCTCGATAACAGGACCGATCGTCACCTGCGTGCCCGGCCACAAATCCTGCACGGCTTCGGCAAGCACATGCGCGGTGTCGTGGCGAATCAGCTCCAGCGCTTCCGGATCGGTACGCGTGACGAATTTGATGGTCGCATCTACCGAGATTGGGTCGGCGAGATCCGACAGCGTGCCATTCAGCACCATGGCGACGGTGCGCTTCAGCAGCGACGGTGAAATGGCTTTGGCGACATCGGCGCCAGTCGTGCCGGCCTTGATCGGGCATTTTGCGCCATCAGGCATCGTCAAAACGATATCGGCTGCAGAATCAGACATTGGTGCGTTTCCTCTCAATCGCTGCCAACCACGCAGGTAAGACCGGCGCGTTTGTCAGTCACGCCGGACGCCTCTATTGCCTGATCCGGCAAGTCGAGCCAAGAGGAAACATCTGTGCGCGAAGCCATACAGGACCACGATGATCCAGTTCCTCGCCGCGGCGCGGACTGTTGCTGCTCGACTTGGCGTCGACGCTGTTATTTCTGGTGCTCTATCTGCTGACCCGCAATTTACCCTTGGCTGCGGCTGCAGGGATGGCGTGTGATCCGGTTACGCGCCACTTGCGAGATGCCTCAGTTTGTAGATCGCGGTGTGCTTCACATGTGCGATCACGGCCGTGTCGTTGGCGACGACAACGACGTCAAGCTCGACGGAGCGATGTCCTTTGTGTTCGAAGTTGCGGATTACTCGAGCGCGAGCGGAAAGCTCGTCACCGACGCGGGCGAGCGCAAAATTCTGCAGCGTGCTGCCTGTGTGGATCCAAGGCGCCAGTACGACATTCTCGACCAGGATCGAGTTGCACAACCGCAGCAACAGGCCGGGATGCGCGATGCCTTTGAGGGCATAAACGTCGTGGGTCTCCCGCACGTCGCGCAAATAGGTGGCTTGGCGCTCCGGCGTCAGCATCGCCGGTTTGGTCCCGAGAATAGTGCCGACAGCGAGGCTCTGCTCGCCGGCCGGGGAACGCACCGGCGGCGGCAAACGCTGCGGATAATCGCTGAGCGCCGGGCGCGGCGTTGACGCGTCGATCCCAGCGCTGCCAGTTGCACATGTGATGCCGTCGCTCTTCAACTCGAGCGCAAGCTGCTTTCCATCGATGTCGGCCGACAAGTCGGCGGTGTGGCCGTCGTAAAGCGGCTTGTGGAACGCAGCCTGCATCCAGCCCCGTTCAAGCCAAGGCTCGCCCCACCTGGCAATCGCTGGATGCGTCATGTAGGCGAACACCTCGACGCCCGGAACGAGGCCGCCCGTGAAGCCCAGTTTCTGCGCGATGGTATCGTCGTGGATTTTATTCTCGGAGGCGTGCGAAAGATTGTAGGCCTCGACGCTGTAGTTGGACGTCGTCATGTGGTGCAACCCTCATCCGCAATCCCTGAGATTGAGTTTTCAAGCTACAGGGGTTGGGCGCAAGCTGGAAGCAAAAGCGACATCTCGATCATACGAGGGCTTAGCCCTCGTGCTCCCACGAAAGGGCTCGCCCTTTCGAAACCCCGTTTAGGATCTTGATAGGGCAACATGAGCAGTAACATACGGCGCGAAAAACTCGAGCTGGGACCGTTGCCGAACCTGCTCGGCTATGCGCTTCGCCGTGCGCAGGTGGCAGTCTTTGCAGACTTCATCGCGGCCTTCGAGCCGCTGCAGTTGCGGCCCGCCCAGTTCAGCGCACTGCTGCTGATCGACGCCAATCCCGGTTGCAAGCAATCCGACGCTGCCGAAGCCCTCGGCATCATGCAGCCGAATTTCGTCGCACTGATGGACGAACTGGAACGGCGGAAGCTCGCCAAACGCGCACCCGGCAAAACGGATCGGCGCTCGCATGCCCTTGAGCTGACCGAGGCGGGCCGCGCCCTACTCGAACGCGCACGCGTGGTCGTCGCGTTGCACGACGCACGAGCCACCAGTGGCCTTTCACCAGAAGAGAAGTCGCGGCTGCTCGACCTGTTGGCGCGTATCGAGCGCGCCGTCGACGCGCCGCCGCAACTTTGACGGCGCGTAGCGATCGTTGTTATTTCGGAGACAGGATCATGATCATCTGCCGGCCTTCGAATCGGGGCTCTGATTCGACCTTGGCGATGGTTTCGACATCAGCCTTGACGCGCTTCAGAACATCCATGCCGAGCGAAGTATGCGCCATCTCGCGCCCCTTGAAGCGCAGGGTAATTTTGACTTTGTCGCCTTCTTCGAAGAACCGCTTCACCGAGCGCATCTTGACGTCGTAATCGTGATCGTCGATGCCCGGACGCATCTTGATCTCTTTCAATTCGACGACTTTTTGCCGCTTCCTGGCTTCCGCGAGCTTCTTCTGCTCCTGGAATTTGAATTTCCCGTAGTCCATGATCTTGCAGACAGGCGGGGCTGCGTCAGGCGAAATTTCGACCAAGTCGAGACCCAGCTCGTGCGCCTTGACGCGCGCGTCGATCGTCGTCACGACGCCGACATTGGTGCCGGTTTCATCGATGAGGCGGATTTCCCGCACGCGGATGTGTTCGTTGATCCGCGGGCCGGCTGGTTCGCGCTCGGGCGCGGCTTTCATTGGACGGCGTATTTTGCATTCTCCATCGGTTGTTGCAGACAGTTTATATATTATTTTTCAGCCAGTTATCAAGCCATCGAGCGCTTCGGCCAGATGTCCGCCTCGCGACGCCACCGGCAATCGGCACTTCATGGTTACGCCAAATACCATAATCTCCCCACACGCAAGGGCGGCAGAGTTCGACTGTGGCCAAAAAACGCCAGCTTGTCCGCGTTGTCAAGTTGAATAGGCACGGCAGGTTGCTGGAGATCAACCGCCGAACGAATAACACGGGACAAACCCGGTAGACCCCGCCAAACTGGCACCGCCGGCTGCCGGCATCGAAATTGGGGACCCTTCAGCGTATGGAAAAGCGAGCGATATTTCGCGGGCAGTTGGTGCCGGCGCTGCTGTTGCTACCGCAATTGATCGTGGTGCTGTTCTTCTTCTATTGGCCCGCCGTGCAAACTGTATGGCAATCGTTTCTGCTCGAGGACGCATTCGGCCTGCGCAGCGACTTCGTCTGGCTCGAAAACTACAAGGACCTGTTGCAAGCCGAGTACCTGAACACCATTGGTCGCACATTTTTCTTCTCCACCTGCGTGACCGTGCTGTCGCTGTCGATCGCGCTGCTCCTGGCGATCCAGGCCGACAAGAACATCAAGGGTGCGGGCGTCTACAAAACCTTGCTGATCTGGCCTTATGCAGTGGCACCCGCCGTGGCCGGCGTGTTGTGGCTGTTCATGTTCCAGCCGTCGCTGGGCGTCGTCGCGCGGGCAATGCGCGGTGCAGGCATCCCGTGGAATCCGATGCTGAACGGCAATCACGCGTTGATCCTGGTGATCCTGGCGTCCGTGTGGAAGCAGATCAGCTACAATTTCCTGTTCTTCCTGGCGGGCCTGCAGGCGATCCCCCGTTCGGTCCACGAAGCCGCCGCCATCGATGGCGCTAGCCGGATCAGGCGCTTCTGGACGGTGACGTTTCCGCTGCTCGCGCCAACCGGCTTTTTCCTGCTCACGGTCAACCTCGTGTATGCCTTCTTCGACACGTTCGGCATCATCGATGCGATGACCGGCGGCGGTCCGTCCAAAGCCACTGAAACGCTTGTCTACAGCGTGTTCTTTCAAGGCCGCCTGGGGGGCAATCTCGGGTCGTCGGCCGCGCAGTCCGTCGCGCTGATGGTCATCATCGTCGCCCTGACCGCCGTCCAGTTCCGCTTCATCGAGCGCAAGGTGACGTACTGATGGTCGCGCACCCCCGCAGTTACCATCCCCCCCACCCTAACCCTCCCCCACCAGGGGGGAGGGAACCTTGCCGGGTGCGTGGCTCGAATAGCGCGAAGCTATCGTCAACTGTGGTGACAACGGCGATTTTCCCGGCCCAATGGATCGTCCCATCCCCCCTCGTGGGAGAGGGACAGGGTGGGGGGGCCTCCGCCCGAGGCCGTCGAATACGCCGCATCAAAATGGCCGGCGGTGGCGTGCAGAGCCAGCCCCCCCACCCTAACCCACCCCCACCACGGGGGAGGGAAACTTGCCGGGTGCGTGGCTCGAATAGCGCGAAGCTATCGCCGGCAATTTGCACAACTGAAAGCACCGCCGCCCAATGGATCGTCCCCTCCCCCCTCGTGGGGGAGGGACAGGGTGGGGGGGCGGTCGCTGGCAGCGATATCAGGACAGCTTTCGACACGGGGGCTTGCTGATGGTCGAACGGCGGGGACTATCGGACTATATCGCGCACGCCATTCTGATCCTCGGCGTGCTGATCATCGCGTTTCCGGTTTACGTGTGCTTCATCGGGTCGACCCACCCGAAGGACGTCATCGCCAACGGCGACATGCCGTTGTTGCCGGGGCCGGTGTTCTGGCAGACCTATCGCGATGCGCTGTTTACGGGGACCAACGCGACAACCCGGCAGCCGGTGATCCAGATGCTGGCCAACAGTTTCTGGATGGCTATCATCATCACGACGGGCAAGATCGCGATATCGATCCTGTCGGCGTACGCGGTGGTGTATTTCAAGTTCCCGTTCCAGCGCACCGCCTTCTGGCTGATCTTCATGACGCTGATGCTGCCGGTCGAGGTGCGCATTTATCCGACGTACAAGATCGTCTCCGACATGCACCTGCTGGACACGTTCGCCGGGCTGACGCTGCCGCTGATCGCGTCGGCCACGGCAACGCTGTTTTTTCGCCAGTTCTTCATGACGATCCCAGACGAACTCGTGGAAGCATCAAAGCTGGACGGCGCGGGGCCGATTAAATTCTTCGTCGATACGGTGCTGCCGCTGTCGCGGACAAACATCGCGGCGCTGTTCGTGATCCTGTTCATCTACGGCTGGAACCAATATCTGTGGCCGCTGCTGATCACCACGCGCGAAGATATGCAGACGATCGTCATCGGCATCAAGAAGATGATCGTGACCGCCGACGCGCTGACCGAGTGGAATACCGTGCTCGCCACCACCATGCTTGCCATGCTGCCCCCGGTGCTCGTCGTGGTACTGATGCAACGCTGGTTCGTGAAGGGCCTGGTGGAGACGGAGAAGTGAGGCGGTGTCGGACGAAATCTCTGACTGACGCCCCCCGCTCAAAAAAGAACATCGGAAATCACAATGGCCGCCGTAACGCTCGAGAATGTGCGCAAGACCTACGCCGGCAATGTCGAGGCGGTGAAG
>JANLYD010000150.1:0-9233 GCA_031365465.1 Hyphomicrobiaceae bacterium | reverse complement strand
CCGGCGCACCTGCGGTGCAGGCATTGAAAGACGGGACTGCGGATGCGGTGTTGCTGACTTTTGCACCGGAAGCGCCGCTCATTCAGGGGTTGCTGCGCGACCAATCCATCAAGCTGATGAGCCTGTCGCAAGCCAACGCGTTGTCGCGTATCTATCCATTCCTCGCCCGGGTGACGCTGCCGAAGGGCGTGATCGACCTCGAAAAAGACATCCCGCCCGTCGACGTGGAATTGATCGCGCCGGTGGCGGCGCTGGTGGTCAGCGAGGATCTGCATCCCGCCCTGGTGGCGCAGTTGGCCGAGGCGGCCTCCCGCATCCACTCCGGCGCCAACATCTTCACACGCGCCGGGGAGTTCCCCCGCACCGTCGATCCAGAGTTCCAGATGTCGGCGGACGCGTTGCGGTTCTTCAAGAATGGTCCGTCGTTCCTGCAGCGTTATCTGCCGTTCTGGGTCGCCAATTTTCTCGAACGGATGCTGGTGTTGTTGATTCCGCTGGCGACGATCGCGGTGCCGCTGCTGCGTGGCATTCCGGCGCTGATCCGCTGGCGGGTGCAGCGCAAGCTGACGTATTGGTACGGCCGGCTCGACCGCCTCGAAAACGGCCTCGGGCGGCGCGGTGCGACCATCTCATCCAATGCAGCCGAGGCGCGTGAATTGGCGGCGATTGCGGACGCGGTGGCTGCACTGAAAGTGCCGCGTGCCTATCGCGAGCAATATTACAATCTGCGTGGGCACATCGATCATGTGCGGACGCGTCTCGGTGCGCGGGCGATGGCTGCGTGAAATGAGACGTTTGATCTGGCGCGGGTGCACGTTCAGCGTCGCTGCCATCCGCCTTGCAGCAGGGCCTCGGCTTCGCGAGCCATCCGCTCGACGATGACGCCGGCAGGCTCGATGGCGTGGATAAGGCCAACGGCTTCGCCGACGATGGTAGCCGCAGTGGTGGCGTCACCGGCGGCCGCGGCTTCGGCGTAGCGCGTGCGTTCGGAGGCACTGGCGCGCAGCTCGTCTTCGCGATCGAGCCACTGATCGACAAAGGCATTGCGTGCAACGCGGATATCAAATCGCTGCGGCCAGTCGTAGCCGCGTGCGATGTCGGTTGTCGATTGGCGGACGGTCTGATCGCCGGTGGCCGCGAGTGCGGCTTGATGGAGGTTTGGATGCACGAGCGCCTCATCGCTTGCCCAGAGCCTCGAGCCGACCAGCACGGCGTCGGCACCGAGCATCAGCGCTGCCGACAGCCCGCGACCGTCGGCAATGCCGCCCGCCGCACAGAGCAACGTACCTGGCGCACGTCGGGCGATGAGGTCGGCGACTTCGGGCACCAAAGTCATCGTTGCGCGTCGCTCGCCGTGGCCACCGGCTTCGGCGCCCTGAGCGACGATGAGGTCGACACCGGCGTCAATTGCGACCTCGGCGTCACGCAGCGTTTGCAGTTGCTGGATCACGAGCGCGCCTGCCGCCTTGATCCGGGCGATGTATGGCGCGGAATCGCCGAACGAAAGAAAGATCGCCTTGGGTTTGTGTGCGAGTGCTGCATCCAGCAGGTGAGGCTGCTTGTCCAACGACCACGTAATGAAGCCGCAGCCGACGCTGGCATTGCCGGCGGCGCGGAACTGATTTTCCAGCCAGACGGCGTCGCCATAACCGCCGCCTATGAAGCCGAGCCCGCCTGCGTGTGAGACGGCTGCCGCCAAAGCTCCGCCGGCTGCGAAGGCCATTGGTGCCGACAAAATGGGATGCTTGATGCCGAGGCGGACGGTGAGGCGAGTGACGAGCGGCATGAGTGATCTCGCGTTCAAGACTGGTTCGTTGCAGCCCGCGCCCGGAGGGTACCGACGATGCCGGCGGGGAAGAAATAGACGCTGAGCACGAAGAGAATGCCGAGCCACAGCAGCCAGCGATCGGGATGCAGCAGATCAGGCAACAACGGTACGCCCTGCACAGATTTGGCGGCGGCGCCCATGAGCTTCTGCAGGTAACTCTGGGCAAGAATGAATACCGTTGCGCCGATGATGGCGCCATACAGCGTGCCCATGCCGCCGATCACCACCATCAGCAGAATGTCGAGCATTATGGAGAACGACAACGTGGTGTCCGGCCCGACGTAGCGAAGCCAGAGGGCATAAAGACCACCGGCGAACACGGCCATGACAGCGGCCAGACAATTGCCGAGCGTACGGTAGGTGACGACGTCGAAGCCCAGCGCTTCGGCGCGAAACTCGTTCTCGCGAATGGCTTGCAGCACGCGGCCGAAGGGCGAATTGACGATGCGCAGCGCGGCGAGGAACAGCAACGCGGCCGAGCCGGCGACGACGTAATAGGCCGTCGTACGGCCGGTCAATCGCCAGCCGAGACCGGGAACGTCGAACAGGACCGTCGCCGGCCGCAACACCTCCGGCACGCGGAACGAGCGGCCGTCTTCGCCGCCAGTGATGTCGGACAATTGGCCTGCGAGAATGGCGAACGCCGATGCCACGGCGAGTGTAATCATCGCATAGAATATGGCTTTCACGCGCAGCGACACGAGGCCGATCACCAGTGCCAGCAACAGACCGGCTACGAGCGCCAGGGCCAAGCCGGCCATCATCGCGCTCCATGTGGCGCCCCATCCGTACAGGGCAAGCCCCACGCCATAGGCACCGATGCCGAAGAACATGGTGTGGGCGAACGACACGATGCCGGTGTAGCCGAGCAGCAGATCGTAGCTGGCGGCGAGCACGATGAAGACGCAGATCTTGGCGGCGGTATTGATCGCCTGAGCGCCGTCGAACAGCAGTGGTGCCAAAGCGAGCAAGCCGACGACGATAGCCAGCAGCGCGGTGAGGACACGGCTGCGCGGCAGATCGCCCGACAGCAAGGTATCGGCTAAGCCGCCGCTTCCGGTCACAGTTTTCTGCAACGGGCCGCTCATCGTTTCGCTACCGGATAGAGGCCTTGCGGACGCCAGAGCAGGATCGCCACCATGAGCAGAATGTTGGATGCCAGCGCGACTTTCGGTGCGAGATAGCCGGTGTAGTTGGCCATCATCGCCACCAGGACCGAGCCGATGAAGCAGCCGCCGACCGAGCCCAGGCCGCCGATGATGATGACGATGAACACCAGCACGATCACGTCGCCGCCGATGGCTGCCGTCAACGTTTCGCGGTAGAGCGCCCACAGTGTTCCGCCCAATCCGGCGAGCGCCGAACCGGCGACGAACACGGCGGTGAACAAACGGCGGATGCGATAGCCCAGCGCCTCGACCATTTCGCGATTCTCGACGCCGGCGCGGATCAACAGGCCGATCTTGGTGCGATTGAGGACGAGCGAGATAACGCCGAACACGACCAGACCGACCACGACCGCCAGGATGCGAAACTTCTCGATATTGACGTCGCCGAAGGTGAAGGCGCCGCGCAAGCCTGCCGGCAGCGCCATGGCTTTCTGTTCGCCGCCCCAGATGACGTGGATCAGTTGTTCGGCGACGATGAGGCCGCCGGTGGTGATGAGTATCTGCTTTAAATGCTGGCCGTAGACGGGCTGGATGATGATGCGCTCGAAGGCCCAGCCGAGCAGGCCAGTGACGAACATGGCACCCAAGGTGGCGACGGCGAGTGCCGCGAGGTTCAGGCCGAGTGACGACGTTTGCACGAGGCCCGGCATCCAGCCGAGCAACGACATCGCGACGTAAGCGCCGACCGCGATGAAAGCGCCGTGGCCGAAATTCAAGACGTCCATCAGACCGAACACCAGCGTCAGGCCGCTGGCGATGACGAAGATCATCATGCCCATGGCAAGCGCGGCGATGGTGAGGGTGATCCATGTAGTGGGGCTGCCGACGAGCGGGAGCGCCGCCAGCGCCAGCACCGGCACCAACAGCAGCGGCAGCCGATCACGCGGCCGCGCCGGCAGATCGTCGGCGGCAGGTAAGGCCACACTTTCAGCCATGAATGGCATCACCTTCTGATTGGAATGCTTTGCTGCCCGCAGCGTCGCCCCGGGACACGAGACTCCCACCCCCCTTGTGGGGGAAGGCAGGGGTTGGCGGGCGGACGGGCGAGGTGAGTACTGGTGCCTGATGGCTCATGAATGCGCCCCGAGAGAGAGCCCGAGCAGCTTCTCCTGCAGCGCTTGGTCGGCTGCCAGTGCGGCCATCGTGCCGGTGTGGACGATGCGGCCGTCGTCCATGACGGCGACGCTATCGCCGAGACTGGCGGCAAAATAAAAATTCTGCTCGACCAGAAGGATGGTCGTGTTCTGGCGTTTGAGTTCGGCAAACGCGCCGATCATGTTGTCGATGATCGCCGGCGCGATGCCCTTCGTCGGCTCATCGATCAGCAGCAGCGCACGAGGTTCGACGATGGCGCGGGCAATGGCGAGCATCTGCTTCTGCCCGCCGGAGAGCACGCCGGCAGGCGAGCGCCAGAATTTCTTGAGGGCTGGAAAGAAGCCGAAAATCCAATCGAGTCGCGCTGTGTCGGGCGGACCAGCGAGCGCTGCGAGCGTCATATTTTCGGCGACGGTGAGGTCTGAGAAGACCGCCATCTGCTCGGGGACGTAGGCAATGCCTCGGCGCGCGATGTCGGGTGCGCCCAGACCGCCGATGGGTGCGCCATTGAAAAGTATGGTGCCGCGGCTCGGCGGCCAGAGCCCCATGATGGTACGCATCGTGGTGGTCTTGCCTGCGCCGTTGCGACCGAGCAGCACCGTCACGCCACTGCGCGGCACGACGAAATTTACGCCCTGCAGAATATGATATTGCCCGATGTGGGTGTGGACGCCATCGAGCGCGAGCAACGGTTCGGTCATGGCGCGCTCCCGGCTGCGAGCGGCCGTCGCACGCCGAGGTAGGCTTCCTGGACGATGGGTGACGCAATCACTTCAGCCGGCGCGCCATCCGCCACCAAGCGGCCGTTGTGCAGCACGATGATGCGATCGGCCAAGCTGCGCACGACGTCCATTTTGTGCTCGACCAGCAGGATCGTGGCATCGCCGCGATTTTTCAGCCGCTGAATGAGATCGAGAATGACGGGTACTTCGTCGACCGACATGCCGGCGGTCGGTTCGTCGAACATGAAGACGTGCGGTTCGAGCGCCATCAGCAGCGCCACTTCGAGCTTGCGCTTGTCGCCGTGCGAGAGCGCGACGACGGCGATGTCGCGCTTGTCTGACAAATTCACCTCGGCGAGGCAGGCCAACGCACGTTGTTGCACCGGCCGGTCGTGGTCCCATCGCGTCGTCAACTCGCGCACGGTACGTCCGATGCGACCGCTCGGCTTACCGCCGGACTGATCGCGGCTGCGTGCTCGCGCCTGGACTGCCAGCCGGACATTTTCGAGCGCCGACAGATTGGGAAACAGATTAGTAATTTGAAAGGCGCGGCCAATGCCGGCACGCGCACGCGCCGCAGCCGACGCGCGCGAAATATCCACGCCATCGAGCAGCACGGTGCCGGACGTTGCCGGTAGTTGCCCCGATACGAGATTGAAATAGGTGGTCTTGCCCGCGCCGTTCGGGCCGACGATCGCAGTAAGCGTGCCTGCCAGGAAGGCACAACTGACGTCGTCGACGGCGACGTGCCCGCCGAAGCGGACCGTCAGATTGCGCGACTCGAGGACGGTTGGCGGGGACATCGGAGTTATTCATTTCGTAGGGTGCAATAGCAGAGCGTATTGCACCTCGAGAGCCCGCAGTGGTGCAATACGGTTGCGCCTATTGCACCCTACAGACACTGACGTTACTTCGGGGTGCGGATCGGCAGAGGCATATCCTTGGCCGGGATGGTGGCGACCAGATCGAGAAGATCGTTGTCCTTGGCGTCCTTCTTGATGCGGAAGTGATACATTTCCTGCATCGCCTGATGGTCTTCTTTGCGGAAGGTCATCGGGCCCTTCGGCGTGTCGAAGCTCATGCCCTCCATCGCAGCGATCAGTTTCTCGGTATCGGTCGAGCCGCCGGCCTTGGTGATGCCAGCCACGACTGCGGCTGCGGCTGCGAACCCGCCGGCGGTGAAGAAGTCGGGCGGTGCGTTGAACCGCTTCTGGTTCTCGGCTTTGAGCCAATCGTTCATGGGATTCTTGGGGAAATCATAATAGTAGAAGATCGCGCCTTCGGTGCCCGCAAATGCCTTCCATGCATTCATCGCTGGCAAGATGTTGCCGCCGGGCGCGAGCGCGATGTTGAAGCGCTCAGGCTTCATGTCGACGAACTTCGACATCGGATGCGCACCGGCCCAGATGAAACCGATGATGCGTTTGCCTGGCTTTTCCTTGAGCGCATTGAACAGCCGCTCGGCGAAAGGCGTGAAATCAGCAGTGTTGCCGGCGGCATACTCCTCGGCGACGACTTGCACACGCGGACGCACGCTGGCGAGCGCTTCCTTGAATGCCTTGACGCCATCACGGCCGAAGGCGGTGTCGAGTGCGATCATGCCGACGGCCACGTCTTCGTTTGCCGGGTACGATGCGGCGCCTGCCAATGCATCCTGGTAGGAGGAGCGGCCGGTGCGGAAGATGTAGCGATTCCATTTGTCGCCGGTGATGCTGTCGGCGACTGCAGGCTCGACGATCAGCACTTTCTTGCGCTCTTCGGCGACGGGCAACATGGCGAGCGCCGACGGCGAGGCGGTGGTGCCGACGGCGATGTCGGCCTTATCGTCGCCATAGCATTCTTCGAGCAGGCTCTTGGCGCGGTCGGGCTTGAGCTGGTCGTCCTTGACGATCACTTCGAGCTTGTCGTCGCCGATCTTCATGGTGCCTTTGGTCAGGTACTCGAGGCCCATCATGAAGCCCGCTTCCGTCTGCTTGGCGTAGGCTTCGAGAGCGCCCGTCTTGCCGGCGATCAGGCAGACCTTGACGTCTTTCGCAAAACTCGTGCCGGCGGTGGCCGACATGGCCAGCGCGCCGACGGCGGCCGCACTCAAAACGCGTTTCAAGCCAATGGTACCGATTCGACGCATAGTCCCTCCAACGGATATCGGCGTCGCGATGCGACACTGAGACCGAATGGCTAGAGAGCGGCAGCCGGTGCGTCAAGGGAGTTGCCGCAAGTGCCTTACGCTGACGCTTGCAATCGGCGCGCGGGCTCCGTAGGCAACGCCGCATGCGGAACGCGAACGGGACAGGCGTGCATTTGCGCCCGGTCGAGGCGGGGGACAAATTTCGCCTGCGACGATGGCTGGCAGAGGCGCATGTGGCGCAGTGGTGGGGGTCGCGAGCCGCTGCCGACGCAGCCGTCGCACTAGCAGAAGCATCGCCGACGGCGCTGGCACGCATCATCGAATACGAAGATCAGGCGATCGGGTATGCGCACGTCGTCGATCTCGCGGATGCCACGTTGCCCACCGGCGTCTGGCAAGCCGACGTGTTCATCGGGGCGATCCCCTATCGCGGTCAGGGCTTGGGGGCGTTGGCGCTCGCCATCCTTCGAGACGAGCTCTTCGCGACGACGATGGCCGACGGCATGGCAGTGCGGGTGTCGATCCGCAACGAGCCCGCCGTGCGGGCAATCGAGCGGGCTGGATTCAAGTGGCATTCGGTCGTTCGCGACGCGCAACTGGGTGCATGCTGGTGGCTGATGGCAATCAGGCCGTGACTTCGGTGCTCAGGTGCCGCAGTGCTGGGTAGAACAATAGAAGAACATGAAGGTCGATTTGTGCTCGCCAAGGGAGGCGTTTGGTGTATAAGGCGCGCACGACCGTGCTGAAAGTGCGGTTGCAGGGACCCTGCTGGACGACATCCCGGCACAGGCCCCACAAACGTCTCCGGTCCTGCTCATCTTGGTGCGCACATCTGCAGACGATCCAAACTTCCGTTGCGAAAGGATATCCCGATGTCGATGACTGCCGAAAAAAAGCGTGAGATCGTCAAAGAATTCTCGAACAAGCCGAACGATACCGGTTCGCCGGAAGTGCAGATTGCTCTGCTCACCGCGCGCATCAACAGCTTGACCGATCATTTCAAGCTGCACACCAAGGACAACCATTCGCGCCGTGGCCTGCTGAAAATGGTCAGCCAACGCCGCAGCTTGCTCGATCACATGAAGAAGATCGATCTCCCGCGTTACCAGAAAGTCATCGCGCGCCACGACCTGCGCCGCTGATGTAGTTACCGAAGTCCGATGGCTTTTCCAGGAGCCGCGCGTTTGTTCTGTTCTTTTCGAGGCATTTTGGAATGTTCGCGAATGCCTAAATAGGCAACGGGGCCGGCCTTTCGAAAGGTTCGGCCCCGATTGCTTTTCAGTTGTCGTCATCCCGGCGTAGGCCGGGACCCACGACCAGTCAGAGATGAACGTGGGGCATCTCATACCTAGCGACCTCACCAACGATGCCGTGGGTCCGGGCCTGCGCCGGGATGACGAGCGCGTCGATCTCACGGCAAAAACTTCAAACGAAATGTCCGTCCGTCCGAAAGATACGAAAAGAGAGATGACTGAGATGTTCAAAATCCACCGCGTGGAACTCGATTGGGCAGGGCGCAAGCTGACGCTCGAAACCGGCCACATGGCCCGCCAAGCCGACGCTGCCGTGCTCGCTCAATACGGCGAGACGACCGTGCTCGCCACCGTCGTCGGTGCCAAGAGCGCGAAACCCGGGATCGATTTCTTCCCGTTGACCGTGAATTACCAGGAAAAGACCTACGCAGCCGGCAAGATTCCCGGCGGTTATTTCAAGCGTGAAGGCCGTCCGACCGAGAAGGAAACGCTGACGTCGCGCCTGATCGACCGGCCGATCCGCCCGCTGTTCGTGGAAGGCTTCAAGAACGAAGTGCAGGTCGTGATCACCGTGCTCAGCCACGATCTCGAGAACGATCCCGACGTGCTCGGCATGGTCGCTGCCTCGGCCGCGCTGACGTTGTCAGGCCTGCCATTCCTGGGGCCGATCGGCGGCGCGCGCGTCGGCCTGATCAACGGTGAATTCGTGCTCAACCCGATGGTCGACGAGATGGCCAAGTCGGACCTCGACCTCGTCATCGCCGGCACGGTCGACGCCGTGATGATGGTCGAATCAGAAGCCAAGGAACTCAGCGAAAAGCAGATGCTGGACGCGGTCATGTTCGGCCATCGCGGCTTCCAGCCGGTGATCGATTCGATCATCCGTCTCGCGGAAAAAGCCGCCAAGGACCAGTCGGACTTCAACCCGCCCGATCTCAGCGCTGAAAAAGCGCAGATGGGTGCGCTGATCACCGAAGTCTTGCGCAAGGCGTTCCAGACGCCGGACAAGCAGCAGCGCCTGGATCTCGTTTCCGCCGC
>JANLYD010000185.1:0-45825 GCA_031365465.1 Hyphomicrobiaceae bacterium | reverse complement strand
GTATCACAGCTACGAGATTGCTTCAGCGGCGTTTCAAATCGCGATCGTCATGGCGTCCGTTTATCTGCTGACGCACATCATCTACCTGTTGTGGATGGCATCGGGTCTGGTTGGAATCGGGGTGGTGTTCAGCATGATCGGGTTGTTCTCACCGGCGACGATTCAAACCATCATGCACCACTGACCGGCGCACGCGTTTAGACTTCGTTACGAAATCATTACGCCTTGGCCCTCAAAGCCAAGGCGTTTCTGCGTCGGCACATCGCGCCGAAATGAAGCGATCCTTAAGCATCTTTCAATCTTTGCTGGGCATCCTGGTCAGCGGAAGCACGTCGCACACTCTGCGGCGACGTCTATCGCGTTGTCCAAGTCGCCAAGTATCCAAGAGGGAAATATGAAAACGATCCACCGCTCCATTCTGGCCGCGACCGCCGCACTGTTCGCGAGCACCGCCGGCGCTTTCGCTGCAGATCTTTACGGTGGCAGCATCAAGGATGACGGTGGTTATGTGCCCACCGCGTCGAGCCGGCCAGCACTGTTTTATGCGCGCGGCGACTTCACGCAGTCGTTCAACGATTTCGGCGACATGACCGAGAGGCCGAACTTCCGCCTCAGCGAAACGGGCATCGGAAACAATCGCGCCTGGGGTGCGGGGCTTGGCTACTATTTCTCGCCGAGCGTGCGTGGTGACCTGACGCTCGACTGGAGCAACACCGCGACCGCGCACGGCATGGTGGCTCCGGCAACGGGTGCGACCGTCCAGGGCGAGCGCCAGTTCGGCGTCAAGCACATGGTAGGCCTGGCCAACCTCTATTACGATTTCGACACGCGCACGCGCTTCACTCCTTACCTCGGCGTCGGCGTCGGCTTCGCGCAGAACACCACGACGGCCGGCACGGTCGCAGTTGCTGGATGCGGTGCCGCCACCTGCTCGGTGACGATGGACGGCACGACGAAAACCAACGCAGCAGGTGCCTTCATGGCCGGCTTCTCGGCCAAGCTGCACGATCGCTGGAGCCTCGATGCAGGCTATCGGTTCTTGTATCTCGGCGACGCGCGCACGGCTGATCTGGCCATCACCCGCACGCCAGCTGTGGTCGGCGCTCCCGACTCGACGCCGGCGACCCACGTCAACGATCTTTATGCCCACCAAGTTCGCGTTGGACTGCGGATGGACCTGCGCTGATCACATCTGCGCCTGCCTGCGCGGCTCTGGTCGCGCGACAAACTTCGACCGGGCGGTGTTTTCTGCCCGGGTTCTGCCAGCCCCGGTCGTCTTGGGTTGGTGCTTTTTGAAGCCGAGGCGCTAAGCCCCGGCGCATCCTGGTTGTCTCTCGTGTGCGTAAGGCAAGCCGTCCACGGCCGCCCAGGAAGCACATCAGACAGCACCGGTCCCTCAGGCGAAGCGGGTCATTTTCGAGACGAGCTGCAAAGCTCTTCACCGCTGCTATCGAGGACCTGACCGATGCGCCTAAAATCCGCTTGCCTTGCCATTTGTTTGAGCGGCGTGCTCGCAACCAGTCTGCCGGCGCTGGCAGGCGACCTCGCCAATGGAGGCGCCGGCGGCATTCGCGATTACGCCGGATCGAACGGCGTGCCAGTGCCGATGCCGACTGCCTATGAAGAAACCTTCAAATGGTACGTGCGCGGAGACATCGGGACCGGCTTCAAGCACACAGGAGCCGTCACTTCGGGTGGCTGGCCAATCGAGGTCTCGCAGCCGAACAGCTGGACCGAACAAAGCATCATCAGCGTCGGTTTCGGGCAATATTTGACACCGTCATTGCGCGCCGAATTCAGCGTCGACTATCGGACGACGCGGAGTATTGCTGCGGGGCAGCAGTCGGTCGGTCCGATCTCGATGCAAGCCTCTACTCCAGGCCTGCAAGCCTTCAATACTTATACTGGCGTGCAGGCTGAGGATGTCGGGTATCAGAACACGACGCTGCTGCTGAGCGGCTACCATGATTTCGCCCGGGGCGGTCTGCGTCCCTATATCGGCGGTGGCATCGGTTTGGCCGTGCATCAACTGCAAAGATCGGGCACGACGACGTACGATTGCTTCGATGGTTTGATCACGCAAGTCGGAACTCCCCCAATACTGACGGCCGGCTGCTCGACGACGAACGGCCTCAAATTGCGGGAAGTGACGACTTCGAATGCGACCTCGATCGGCTACGGGCTGGCTGCTCAGGTCACCGCCGGCATCGCCTACGACATCACGCCGCGCACGCATTGGGACACCAGCTATCGAATGATGTGGCAAAGTGGCCGCGTCGGCGTGGCCAGTTCGGATGGCGCGAGCACCTTGCACATCGGCGATCAGATCGAGCATTCGCTGCGCACCGGCATTCGGTGGGATCTCTGGTAAGATCGAGCGCGCTCAATGTGCGGGGGAAGCCGAGAGGCTTGCCCCGTTTTCGTTTGTGAACGCACGCTGGCGGCCCAGCTTGACCGTGGCGACCGCCCGGCTTAGGCAAACACCGAAGCTCAGCGATGCGAGATACCCAGCCCATGTCAGTTCAAGCACCCAAATCCTCCCACTTGCTCAAGGGCGCGACCGGCGACTGGGAAGTCGTGATCGGTCTCGAAGTGCATGCACAGGTGGCGTCGAAGGCCAAATTGTTCTCGGGTGCCTCGACGACGTTCGGCGCTGAACCGAACAGCAATGTCAGTCTGGTGGACGCTGCGATGCCCGGCATGTTGCCGGTCATCAACGCGGAGTGCGTGGCGCAGGCGGTGCGGACGGGGCTTGGGCTCAAGGCGCAGATCAACAACCGCAGCATTTTCGACCGCAAAAATTATTTCTATCCCGATCTGCCGCAGGGCTATCAGATCAGCCAGTTCAAGAACCCGATCGTCGGCGAAGGGCAGATCGAGATCGAGATCGACGGCGCGGCCAAATCCATCGGCATCGAGCGGCTGCATCTCGAACAGGATGCGGGAAAATCCATTCACGACCAGCACCCCGACTATTCCTACGTCGATCTCAATCGATCCGGCGTCGCGTTGATGGAGATCGTCTCGCGGCCGGACATGCGTTCGGCGAAAGAGGCACAGGCCTATGTGACCAAACTGCGGTCGATCCTGCGCTATCTCGGCACCTGCGACGGCGACATGGAAAAAGGCAACATGCGCGCCGACGTGAACGTGTCGGTTCGCAAGCCCGGTGCCGAGTTGGGCACGCGCTGTGAAATCAAGAACGTCAATTCGATCCGGTTCATCGGGCAGGCGGTCGAGTACGAAGCGCGCCGCCAGATCGACATCATCGAAGACGGCGGCTCGATCCATCAGGAAACGCGATTGTTCGACAACGCGAAGGGCGAAACGCGCGCAATGCGTTCGAAGGAAGAAGCGCACGATTATCGCTATTTCCCAGACCCCGATCTGTTGCCGCTGGAATTCTCGGACGCGTTCGTCGCCGATCTGAAGAAGGCGTTACCGGAGTTGCCGGACGAGAAGAAAGCGCGTTTCGTCAAGACTTTCGGATTATCGGCGTATGACGCCAACGTGCTCGTGGCGGAGAAGGAACGCGCCGACTATTTCGAGACTCATCTCAGTCTCGTCGCCGGCAAGGCGGAGCCGAAGGCGGTTGCGAACTGGATCATCAACGAGGTGCTCGGCCGAATCAACAAGGAAGGCCTGTCGCTCGAGACCGCCAAGGTCAGCCCCGAGGTCAACGCCGCGATCGTCATGATGGTTGCCGACGGCACGATCTCGGGGAAGACCGCGAAAGATGTGTTCGAGATCGTTTGGACCGAAGGCGGTGACCCGGTTGCAGTCGTCGAAGCTCGCGGTCTCAAGCAGGTTACCGACATGGGCGCGATCGGCGCGGCGGTCGACGCGATCATCGCGGCGAACCCGGACAAGGTGGAGCAAGTGAAGTTGAAACCGTCGATGCTCGGATGGTTCGTCGGGCAGGCGATGAAGCAGAGCGGCGGAACCGCAAATCCGCAACAGGTCAGTGACTTGTTGAAGCAAAAGCTCGGGATTTGAGCCCTGACTGCGCTCGACGAAGCCGCAGAGGCGCCCGTGTTGGTCCGCCCGTTTCTCGATTCCGACCGCGAGGCGATGACGGAGGTCTATAGCGCTGCCTGGCACCAGACGTACGATCGTATCGACGGCGCGGCAGCGATCGATCGTGTGATCTTCGCATTAATGGGCGGGGAGCCGCCGGAAATGTTCACGATGCAGCCGTCCGATGTGGCGCTGGTTGCTGTGCGCGGCGGCCGGCTGATCGGTGGGATACGGGGACATCCACGGGCCGGCATGGTTCACTTGTCGGGTATGTACGTTGCAACCGACGCGCATCGAAGTGGTGTCGGGCACGCGCTGTTGGCGCGACTTTCGACCTTCTGGCCGAGTGACACGATCGTGCGTGCGGACGTTCGGCCGACAAGTGTTGCGGCGCGGCGCTTTTATGCGCGCCAAGGCTTTCGCGAGATCGGGCGAGGGCGCGCCCATGTGGGTGCCGACCATTGGGTCGACATGATCGAACTTCGACGAGACCCGATGTCCGGTTGATGGGCAACGCCCGCCCACAAAAAAAGCGAGAGGCGTTTGCGCCGCTCGCTTTCGTTCAATACGGTGGTGACGCGAAACTTACGCGCGCTTCTTGGTGGGCTTCACAGCAATCTTCCGAGCTTTGGTGGCTTTCTTTGCCGGCGCTTTCTTGCCAGCCATTTTCTTCAAGCGGCTGCGAGCTGCAAGCGTGTTGCCGGTCGAGCGTGTCGCCTTCTTGCGAGGGGCTGCGCGTGCAGCTTTCTTCTTTTGTGTTTCGACGTTACGCGCCGAGCGCGCTCCGGGTGCCTTGGGTGCAGGCATGAAAAGTCTCCTTCGTCAGCCGTTGATGCTGCGGGGGTGTTAGGCAATTCTGTCATACCTTACAAGATAAAGTTGCGCGCACATTTCGTCGCGCATCAAGAGTTGCGGGGCGTGCGGAGTTATGTCGGCGCACCACCGTCGGCAGGAAACAATGCAAGTTCCTGCTGCGCCGCAGGCGTTTCTGGCACAGCATGTGCGTGTATGCGCACCGCGCAACATGCATCATATCAGACTGTCGCGCGTCGACAACACGTGTGCACAAGGCACGCTACCGGCCTGAAACGACGCCCCTGAAAGCGTCGCGGCTTGCGTCAGCACAGATGGTTTTGCCGAAATCTAAGCTGCTCAGTGCTTGGTCTCGGTTGTCAGCGGAGGAGCGTTTCGAGCGCCAATCACAGGTCCGATTAGATTTCCGCCGCCGACCGGCGCGACTTCGGATGCGTCACGCGCCGCCAGCTGATGGTAGCGCCGCCAGCTCAACGGGATGACAGCAAGGTAGCTCAGCGCCAATAACGTCATCGCCTCGTGCGGGAACGTAATCAAGAAGCCAACGAGCAATGCGAGCAGGCCGAAAATTGCCGGAACCCATTCACGCTTGATGCGCTCGCCCATGAGTTTTCCCGAGAATGTGGGGATCGTCGACACGAGCAGGAAAGCCATCGCGAGAGTGTAAACCGAGATGAGAAGGGGGTGGCTGCGCACGTCAATGAGATTGAGCTTGTCGAAATAGAGCGGCAACAACACCGTGATCGCGCCGGCGGGTGCGGGCATTCCTGTAAAGTAGTTGCTCTGCCAGCGCGGCTTTTCGGTATCGAGCATGGAGTTGAAGCGGGCGAGGCGAAGGCCCATGCAGCAGGCGAAAACCAAGACGGCTATCCACCCGAAGTCGCGCAGACCGCCCAGGCCCCAGGTGTAGACGACGATTGCCGGAGCGATGCCGAAATTGACGAAGTCGGCAAGACTGTCGAGTTCGGCGCCGAGGCGCGACTGTGCCTTCAACGCGCGAGCCAAACGCCCGTCGATGCCGTCAATCAGGGCAGCGAGCACGATCAAGAGCAATGCGATCTCGTAGCGCTGTTCGATCGCCATGCGAATACCGGTGACGCCAGCGCACAGACTGAGGAGGGTGAAGAAATTGGGTACCAGCATCCGAACCGGCACCTTGGAGTTGCGAAACAGACGGCGACGGCGCAGCCGCCGGCGCGCACCCTTCTCCAAGTCAGGTTCGATGGTATCCGCCATGTGCATCTCCTGTTGAGGGCCGGATCAGCTCCGACGCCGCACCCCGTTGCCTGAGTGCATCGATACGAACTATACTAACAAACGTCGCAACCGGTAGCGGCGCTTTATAATTTGGCCAGGTTTGCCTGCCCAAGGATCGCAATGACGAAACATCACAGCGCAAGCACCTCGACTTCGGTGGGCGTGTCCTCGGCCAAGATCGCGGTTCGGCTCCGTGATGCCGGACTGCGGCCGACACGGCAACGGTGTTCGCTGGCGACTTTGCTGTTTGGCCAGGGCGACCGGCACGTATCGGCTGAAACATTGCACGAAGAGGCGGTGCGAGCCGGTGTCCGCGTTTCACTGGCAACCATCTACAATACGTTGCACCAATTTCAGCAATCGGGCTTGTTGCGTGAGCTGGCGATCGACGGCCAGCGCAGTTATTTCGACACCAATACGTCCAACCACAACCATTTTTACATCGAGCACAAAGGCCAGCTGATCGACATCCCGGGGGACGCCGTGCGTGTCGACGGGCTGCCGCAGGCTCCCGAGGGCATGCGGATCAGTCATATCGACGTCGTGGTCCGGCTGGTAAAGGCCTGAAGCGAGCCTTCAGCGGGAGTATCAGCGCTTCGGTCTCCGCGGAGACCTGCCCTGGGCCGCGCTTTTGATTGTGTCCGTCGACAACTCTGGTATTGACTGACCCACATAGCGGCCTTGTTCGCCATCTCATGTTTCGCAACTCAGTCGAGGCTCGATCCTCAATGCCGACAGCTGCCAGCATCAGCACCAAACCCCTTGTCGTCGTGACTCGTAAGTTACCGGACGCCGTCGAAGCGCGGATGTGCGAACTGTTTCAGACTAAACTCAACGCCAGCGATCAGCGTATGAGCGCGGCGGAGCTTTCCGAAGCGGTGCGCTCGGCCACGATCCTGGTTCCAACCGTCACTGACCGGATCGACCGCGCGATCATCTCGCAGGCGGGCCCGCAGTTGAAATTGATTGCTAATTTCGGCACCGGCGTCGACAATATCGACCTGGATACCGCGCGCAATCGGGGCATCATCGTAACCAATACGCCGGGGGTTTTGACAGAAGATACCGCCGACATGACGATGGCGCTCATTCTCGCGGTTCCCCGCCGTTTGGCCGAAGGAACGGCAATGATGAAAGACCCACAGTCGACATGGGCGGGCTGGGCACCAACCGCGATGCTCGGGCATCGGATCTGGGGGAAACGGCTGGGGATCGTCGGCATGGGCCGCATCGGCCAAGCCGTGGCACGGCGAGCAAGCGCTTTTGGTTTGCAGATTCACTATCACAATCGCCGCCGGCTGCCTGAAGCGGTGGAGCGAGAGGTGGGTGCGACGTATTGGGAAAGTCTCGACCAGATGCTCATGCGTATGGACATCGTGTCAGTCAATTGCCCCCATACGCCAGCCACGTTTCACTTGCTCTCGGCTCGTCGACTCAAGCTGATGAAGCCGACGGCTTATCTGGTCAACACCGCGCGCGGAGAGATTGTCGACGAGCGGGAACTTGCGCGCATGGTCGAAGCGGGCGCGATTGCAGGTGCCGGGCTGGACGTTTTTGAGCATGAACCAGCGGTCAATGCCCGCTTGCTCGCGTCGCCTCGCGTGGTGGCGCTGCCGCACATGGGCTCGGCCACGTTGGAAGGTCGTATCGACATGGGAGAAAAAGTGCTGATCAACATCAAAACTTTCCTGGACGGACACGCGCCACCAGACCGAGTTCATTCCGCTATGTTTTAGGATCGACGAAGTCGCCAGATGCTGCCAAACACTGCTTTCATTCCCCAACTTTTGCCGCTATAAGCCGCCATGCATGTGCCGTCACGGTGCGCCTCGAGAGGCGTTTGACGATGGCCAGGATGTAAATTCAACATGCAATACCATAGCGCGAACTCGGTGCACGCAGCACCGTTTGCAGCTTGTGATTGCGCAAGGAGACTGCAATGGCTGTTCCACGGAAAAAAGTTTCGCGCATGAAACGCGGCAATCGCCGTTCGGCAGACGCATTGACGGTTCCGGCCTATACGACCGACAAGGCGTCGGGCGAGTTGCGCCGTTCGCATCACATCGACCTCAAGAGCGGCAAGTATCGCGGCAAGCAAATTCTCGACCCGAAGGTTGAGATCTGAACTGCGACGCTTCAGCCAATCGTAAATTGACGTACGACCATGCCCCACGACGGACATGGTCGCCGACCCTGTTGCGGTATCGCGGGACCGAGCTGCCAAGCGTTGCACAACGCTGAATCGCGTCATTAAACTTTATGCATTGTTAGTCTCTTAGTCATATCGTGCGGACACCTTGGCAGTGTCGTTTCAGGCACCGCCCGCCATCGCTCCATCACCTTTGATCGAGCCTTCTGGATGGGTCCGGCGTGACATCTTTCCCTCAGTTGTCCTTTGAGGCCACCGTGGCCAACCTGACAAGCGATCAATCCGGGGGAGTTGCCGTGCAAGGCGAGGCCTTCGATCTTGTCGGTATTCTGTCTGGGCTCAACGAGACGGCTTACCTTTGGGATGTGCAGAGCGACCGAATTTCCTGGGAAAGCAACGCCGTCAAAGTGCTGGGGGTCAGGACCGCCCGCGAAATAGAAACCGGGCTCGAATTTCGTTTCCACGTTGCGCCAGAGCATAGCCGGCGGCGCGAAGAAGCAATCCTTGGTCCGGCGCGGATCGAGACGTGCCCGTCAACAGGGCTACCTTACCGGGTTCAGTATCGATTTGCGCCAGGCGGCCGTCGTGGCGATGTTTCGCTGTGGCTGGAAGATCGCGGGCGATTGTGGACCGACGCCAGCGGGCAGCCGATGCGGGCACGCGGCATCATCCGGATCATCGACGGGGGGCCTGAATTGATGGGGAACCCCCACCCACAGAGTGATCACGACGAACTGACAGGCCAACTCAACCGAGTGCGCCTGACGCAAGCGATCAGCGCCATTGCTGCGCAAGCTGTCGAGTCCCGGCAGCCGGCAGCGTTCCTGATGGTATCGATCAACAACCTGACCAACATCAATCAGACCTTCGGCTTCGACATTGGCGATGAAGTCATCGCGGCGACCGCGCGCACGCTAAGGCGGAGGCTTCGCGGTGGCGATACGATCGGGCGGTATTCGTCGAACAAATTCGGGGTCGTTTTGAACGATTGCGGTCCGGGAGCGATGCGGATCGAGCCGACAGGTTCCTAAAGGCCGTCCGAAGTGCAGCGATCGAAACATCGGCGTGCCAGTTGGCGGCCAGTATCAGCATCGGCGGCGTCTTGATTCCGGAGCAGGCGACGAGCGTCCAGGAAGCGCTCAGCAACGCGTTGCAGGCCTTGGATCTGGCAAAGCAAAAGCGATTCGACTGCTTTGCCTCTTACGAACCAAAGCGCGGCCATGCTCTTGTGCGTCAGCGGAATATCGAGATTGCCGATGACGTTACGTCGGCCCTCAACCAGAACCGAATGGTGCTCATGCTGCAGCCGATCGTCGATTGCACGACGCTCGAGGTGAAGCATTACGAGTGCCTCCTGCGCATGGAGAAAAACGACGGGAGTCGCATTTCTGCTGGAGAGTTCATTCCAGTGGCGGAGCAGTTGGGCATGGCGCATCTGATCGACGAACGAACGCTCGAGATGACGATCGAATTGCTGAAGTTGCATCCGACACTGACAGTCGCGTTAAATGTTTCAGGCTTGACGCCATCGAACCAGGAGTGGCTCGCCGCATTGCATCGGCTGACGGGCGGGCGACGCTCGCTCACCGAGCGGCTGATCATCGAAATTACAGAGACGGCTGTCATGACGGACATCGACCAGACGATCATGTTCGTCGACACGCTCAAAGAACTTGGGTGCCAGGTCGCAATTGACGATTTCGGAGCCGGCTATACATCATTCAAGAATTTGAAGATGCTGGCGATCGACATGGTGAAGATCGACGGTACGTTCATCAAGAATTTGCCCGACGACCCGCAAGACCTCGTGTTCATCAAAGCGTTGAGAGATCTGGCGAAGAGCCTGGGGATGAAAACGGTTGCCGAGTGGGTTCAGGATCAGGCGACCGTCGACATCTTGCGTGAGGCGGGAATTGATTTGCTGCAGGGATATTTTTGTGGCGAACCGATCAATGCCTCAGATCTCGTCGCAGTCTGATCGCCCGAGGATTGATCGCAGTACGCCAAACAAAGCCTGGTCGCTTTCACGACCAGGCAGAGCATATTTCTGTCAGTGGATGCTTGCGACGACCAGACGATCGCCGAGTGCGTGACCCATCGCGGCTTGACGACTATCGGTCAAGGCGAGCGGCGTCCCATCTGCACTGTGCAGCGCAAAGATGTTGGACCCGTCGGGCAGGCCGGTGATTGTCGGAAACATCCGCTGGGCCTCGTCGGAGGTCATCATGCGGATATAAGCGACTTCACCGTCACCCAGCTTTGCCAGATCCAGCCCAGACAGAATGTGAGCTGCGATCTTGGACGATCTGCGCCGGCTGCGTTTAACGGAAGTCTTTTCCATGACGATGCTCCTCCTGCGTAGGGGATAAATTCAGTCATGCCGACAACTGGTGCCACAACTATGGCCATAAACGTTGCTGTCGATATGAGTGTCTGCTGATTCTTGCGAAAGCGATGTAACGTAAGTAACGCGTTCGCGATTTTTTTAGGCCTGTGTGCGTCCTGTTCGTCGCTAAAGGGGCGCGACCATCTTCTCGGTTCAAATCGTGCCGCCGACATCGACCGGCACCTACGTTGCCTAAATCAATGGATCGGGAGCGCGTTTCGTTCCAAAACCGAGTCGGGTTTCCTTACACGCCCGACTTCGTCCGGGATGGCGCACCGCAGCGTGCCCGGACCTCGGCAAACGCCGCGTGTTCTGATGGCACCCCGTCACCGTGATATGGAAACGTGCCTTGCAGTCGTCAAGGCGGCAACGCCTGCGACGAATCCCCAAGTGTTTGTGCAAACAATTGCTGCATTAACAGTTTGTTAGTTTTTTTCGCAGGTGCGCGTCTTTCGGGTGCTTGCGACGAACTGGCGACTCACTGACAGCTAGCGTCTCGGAATCGGTTGACCAACTGCGGGGCGTTCAGATGAAGCGTGACGAGCATAAGCCAGTCCTCAGCGCCATTTTCGTGGACTACGACAACATCTACATGTCTCTCAAACGCAAGAACGACGAGGCGGCCAAACGCTTTGCGAAATTGTCGCAGGACTGGCTGAAGGGGATCGAGACCGGAAGCCTGATCACCCCCACCAATGGCGTGCTTGGAGATGCGAAGCGGCGGATCGTGATGAACCGCTGCTACGGCAATCCTGTGCCGCGGCGAAACAGCCACGACAACTCGACGGACATGAGTTCATTTCCGTTCATCCGGCATCATTTCCTGCGTGCCGGCTGCGAGGTGGTCGATTGCCCGCCGTTGACCGCGCAGCTGAAAAATTCGTCCGACATCCGGATGGTCATGGACGTGCGAGACTACCTGACGCACGACACGTACTTCGACGAATTCATCATTCTGTCGGGGGACGCGGATTTCACTCCGGTGCTGCAGCGCCTGCGCCAGCACGCTCGCAGAACCGTGATCTATTGCAACGAATACACCGCGCAGCCCTATACCGCGATCTGCGACGGTGAAGTGCGAGAGGCCGACCTGATTGCGCTGCTGATGGCGCAGGAACCGGCAGCTACGTTACCTTCGAGCGCCGAACCGGCGCAGCTCAAAAGCTCTGCCAGCGGCCCGGCCGTCGCGCCATCGGTGCCGCATTTGCGGCATGAGATCATCGCGGAGGTCATCTCAAGCGTACGCTCGGCTGCGTCGCCAGTTCCGCTGGAAGCCTTGGCAGATCGTGCCTTGCGCGTGCTCGGTCACGAGAAGACGGTCAATACGAGCTGGGCTGGGGCTGGTAGCTTTCGCGAACTCTTGCGGCAAAGCCTGCCGACTGAGATCCAGTTGACCGACCAACCGCCGTATTTTGCCTACGACCCGAAACGACATTCGATGGCGATGACACGGGCACCCGAGCCGGTACGGGTCAGTCCGCCGCAACTGACTGCGGCGGCGGTGCCGCCACGTATGCCAAGTGGATCAGACGTGGACGACGCCGTGTTCGCGGCGGTCACCACGCCGACGGTTGCGCGGGCGGAAGCGCCGATGACGCGGACATCGTACGATCCGGTCGTACAGCAGAGACCGGTTGGGACGGCACCGCCGATGGCCGGTCAACAGCCAGCGCGGATGCCGATGCCGATGCGCGACCCGATGCCCGCACAGTTGCAACCGCAGCCGCCTCAGCCAACACAGTCGTTCGGCCAGCAGCAGCCGTCGGCCATGCAGCAATCGATCGCGCGCATTTACGAAGCCTGTCAGGCACCGCCGTTGGCGCCTGCCGAGTATCGCTGTGTGTTCGATATCCTCGCGCGGGAAATCACCGAGAACAGTCTTTCCGGTACGCAGACGCTGAACAACGTCGTGGCGCGGGCGCAGGCACAGGGATTCGAATTGAAGCGCGATGATGCCCGCTTCATTCTCGAGGTGGTGAGCGAAACCGATCCATGGTTCGACCAGGGTGCGTCGGCGACACTGTTCGGGGGCCGTTTCCGCAATTTCGTAGTGGCCCGGTGCCGGGGACAGGGACTGACGTTGAGTGCCGATGAACTGGACTTGATCGATTCATGGTTCGCGGGCGCAACGCCGTCGCCGCAGGCTCGCGCCGCATTGCCGCCAGCACAGACGCCTGCGCCGGCAGCTTCAGCCGCGCCGACTGACCCGCGTGGGCCGGCACGGTGGTGGCCGCAGGTTGGACAGCGAGCGCCGGAGCCGCCACTCGAAGCGCTACCCGCAGGCGGCGACGGTAACGACGAGGACTTTCCGCGCATCGTACGGACGCGCCGCTGACGGCGAACGCAGGTCCATCAACAGATAGAAATGCCCCGCGCTTCGACGAAGCCGGGGCATTTTTGTGCCGCGCAAGAGTTAATTAGCGGGGGGCTGCTGCGCGGCGCAGCCGATCGTTGATGGCCTCGCCCAGACCATCGGATGGAATGGGCATGACGGCGATCGAGGTGGCGCCCGCCTCGTCCAAAGCGCGCAAAGCTGAAAACAGGTTGGCGGCAGCGGCAAACAAATCTCCGCTGGCGGACAGATTGCGCATGAGGCCCTGATGGGCGAGCGGCGGGCCGAAGGCGAGCAGCGCTTCACCGGATGCGACAGCGACGACATCGAGGCGAACCGCAGCCGATGGCGCGTAATGACTGGCCAATTGACCGGGTGCGCTTGGAGACTGCGGATCGCCAGCAGATGGCTGCGGATCTGCCAACGATTGCTCCAGCACAGCTTCCAAGCGGGCGCGTGTGATGCCACCCGGCCGAAGTAGCATCGGAACGGGGCCGCTGAGATCGACGATGGTCGATTCGAGCCCGACTTCGGTCGGTCCGCCATCGAGAATAATAGGAACGTCGTCGCCGAATTCGGCTGCGACATGGGCGGCACTGGTGGGGCTGATGCGGCCTGAACGATTGGCGCTTGGCGCGGCAATGGGGCGGCCTGCTTGGCGCAACAGGGCTTGTGCCACCGGGTGGGCGGGTACGCGCAACGCGACGGTGGCAAGTCCTGCAGTGGCGAGGTCTTCGATGCTGGAGTGCGGTTGACGTTGCAACACCAGGGTGAGCGGACCCGGCCAGAACGCTGCCGCCAATTTGTGTGCGAGTAGCGTGGGAATGCCGTAACGCCAGGCGATATCGGCGGTCGGCACATGGATGATGAGCGGATTGAACGTGGGCCGGCCTTTCGCCGAAAAGATTGCGGCGACGGCCAATCCGCTCTCGGCGTTGGCACCCAGGCCGTAGACCGTCTCAGTCGGGAATGCGACCAAACCACCTTGGGCAAGGTAGCGCGCGGCGCTGGCGATGGACGCGGGATCTGATGGCTTGATACTCATTCGATTGGCAATGCTCTGCCATTCCCTTTACGTCAACGTTGTTTTACCATCGCTGGAAGACCTCGATCGAACGCTCGTCTAAGCTCCCCATGCCACGACGACTTCGATACGAAGCTAATCGCTCCAGCAAGCCCAAGGATCTCGACCGATGGCCTACGTTGCTCCAGTAAACGACATCATGCACGCGCTCAAGACGGCGGCAGGGATCGATGCGTTGATCGCAGACGGCACCATCAGCGCCGATCTGGACACGGTGCAGGCGGTGATCGAGGAAGCGGGCAAGTTCGGCGCGGAAGTGCTCGATCCGCTCAACTGGAGCGGAGACCAGCAAGGGTCCAAATTGATCGATGGCGTGGTGCACACGCCGGCCGGTTGGAAAGAGGCTTACGGCCAGTTCGCGGCGGCCGGCTGGGGATCGCTGCCGTGCCTGGAAGAGCATGGCGGACAAGGTTTGCCGCAAATCGTGTCGATGGCTGCGAGCGAGATCTGGAACTCGGCCAACATGGGCTTCGGCTTGTGCCCCCTGCTGACGCAAGGCGCAATCGACGCGGTCGAAGCGCACGGGTCGGAGTTTCTGAAGCATACGTTTCTGCCGAAAATGGTGGCGGGCACGTGGACCGGCACGATGAACCTGACGGAACCGCATGCGGGTTCGGACCTCGGGCATTTGCGGGCGAAAGCGGAGAAGCAGGCCGACGGCACGTACCGCATCACGGGTACGAAAATCTTCATTACGTACGGCGATCACGAGATGACGGACAATATCATCCATCTGGTGCTCGCGCGTTTGCCGGACGCCCCACCGGGAACGCGCGGCATCTCGCTGTTTCTGGTCCCTAAGTACATGGTCAACAGCGACGGTAGCTGCGGTGCGCGCAACGACGTGGTCTGCGCGGGGCTGGAGCACAAAATCGGCATTCATGCGTCACCGACGTGCGTCATGAAATTCGGTGAAGGCGGCGGTGCCACCGGCTATCTGGTGGGCGAAGAAAACCGTGGGCTGAACGTGATGTTCATCATGATGAATGCCGCGCGGTTGGCGGTCGGGGTGCAGGGCGTGGCGATTGCTGAGCGCGCGACCCAGCGCGCGATGGAGTACGCGCGCGAGCGACGGCAGGGCCGCACGGCATCGAGCAAGGGCCACGAAATGGGGCCGATCATCGAACATGCCGATGTGCGCCGAAACCTGATGACGATGAAAGCGATGACCCAGGCGGCACGCGCGATCTGCCTCGTGACGGCGCGCGAAACGGACGTCTCGCGTCATGCCAAAGATCCGGTCGCGAGGGCGGCGGCGGGTAACAAGGTCGCGCTGCTGACGCCGATCGCCAAGGCGTTTTCGACGGACATCGGTTGCGAGGTGGCCTCCATCGGCGTGCAAATTCATGGCGGGATGGGGTTCATCGAGGAAACGGGTGCGGCTCAATACTATCGCGACGCGCGCATTCTGCCGATCTACGAAGGCACCAACGGCATTCAAGCCATCGATCTGGTGACGCGCAAGCTGCCGCTCGACGGCGGCAAGGTGATCGAAAGCTACATCGGCGAACTGTGGAAGACGTGTGAAGAGGTGCGCGCTTCCAACCGGCCGGAGTTCGGGCGCATGGGCGAGCGGTTGTCCGACACAGTCATCGCGTTGAGCGAGGCGACACGGTATCTGATGGAAACGTTGCCGACCAACGCCGATGCCGCAATGGCCGGAGCGACGCCGTATCTGCGGCTGTTCGGGTTGGCTGCGGGAGGCGTTTATCTGGCGCGGGGTGCACTCGCCGTCGCGCGCGATGGCGACGCGGGCACACAGTACATTGCCTTGGCGCGGTTCTTCGCGGAGAATTTGGCAACGGCGGGTCCGGGCCTGAAGGAAACGATCGTCGGGGGCGCGGACTCCACGCTGGGGCTGGCGCTGTCGGCGTAAGCGCAGCGGTCGCACCAAAGACAGACGCAAAAGTAATCACAAAGGTGGAGGGAGCCATTCATGGCGGACATCGAGATTCAGGTACGTGACGGTGTGCAGACCATCCGGTTGACGCGCGTCGACAAGAAAAATGCGATGACGGGTGCGATGTACGACGCCGCGCGCGAGGCGCTACTGGCGGCAGAGCACAACGACGACATCGCGGTGCACGTATTTCTGGGTGCGCCGGGAGCGTTCTGCGCGGGCAACGACATGAATGATTTCATGCGGCGCGCGGCGGCCCCGCAGAAGCCGGGCGAGAAAATCTCGGCGCCTTCGGGTGAGTTCATCCGGGTGCTGCCGACGATCACGAAGCCGATGATTGCCGCCGTCGACGGACTGGCCGTCGGGATCGGCGTGACGCTGTTGCTGCATTGCGACCTGATCGTCGCCTCGCCGAGCGCATCGTTCCGGGCGCCGTTCGTGAACCTCGGCATCATTCAGGAGGCTGGATCGAGCGTCATCGGACCGCATCGCCTGGGCTACAACAACGCGTTCGAGTTGCTGGTACTGGGCGCACCCTGGGACGCGGCTCGCGCGAAAGAGGCGGGGCTGGTCAACTGGGTGGTGCCGGCGGCCGAGTTGGAAGCCAAGGCCATGTCGTTGGCGCATGAACTGACCGGCAAACCGCGCGCGGCGCTGATGGCTGCGCGGCGGATGCTGCGTGGGGACCCGAGCGCAATCAAAGCGGCGATCGAGGAAGAAACGCGCATCTATACGTCGCTGTTCACGTCGCCGGAAGCGAAAGAGGCGTTCCAGTCGTTTCTCGAGAAGCGCAAGCCGGATTTCGCGAAGGCGCGGGCGTCGGCGGCGAAAACAGGCTGACGGCTGCATTTGTCGCCGTAGTCGTCTGTCACAAGGGCGGGCATGACCCACCGTGTTTTGCTGCTGCTGCTGTCTGTCCTTTGGCTGAGCGTTGCAGTCGTGCCGCCGGAAGCGCGCGCGGACGGCATGACTGTTGCTGCAAACTGGGTTCGCGGTTGGACGACCGCGCCCCTGACGGCGGACGGCCAAGAGCAACTGCGACGGACGGGACTGCGGATCGCGCGAATGCCGGCAGCGGGTGCGGCGACGACGCTGGCGGCGCGGGTTTCGCCGGAAGGGCATTGGACGTTCGTCAACTTGGCCGGCGAAACGTTCACTGCGGCCAACGCGGGCGAGATCAAACGCGGCATCGACATTCTGCTGCCGGATGCGGGTTCGAGGCGGCTGTTGATGGTGTTGACCGCCGACAGCGTATTCGAGCGGGGACCGTTGCTGGCGCAACTGCCGAAGACTGCGGATCTGGAATTGGCCTGGGGTGACGACAGCTACAAGCTGACGGCCGGTGCCGGTGCTGGGCCAGCGGCGCGGTACTTGGTCGAACTGAAGCCCAATCTGGCGGTTCAACTGACGGATGCGGGAGCCTTTGCAGAGGCCATCGCGCAACTGCAGCGTCCCCTGGAGCGACAGGCGGTGCGGTTGCTGAAACTGGAGCCGGCGGGCCCGCGTAGTTTGTCGTCAACACCACGGGTGGACCGCGCAAGTGGGCGCGCCGAAATCGACGCCATCGACCCGGCGTTTCTGGTGCTTGCGATCGGCGCGTTGGCCGGACAGACGGCGGTGATCGTTGGTCGCATCGATGGTGGCACGCTGTCGATACGGCCGACATCAGGCGCCGATCGCGCACTGCTGTTGCGACCGGTGCAAGACGCGGCGGCGGCCGGCGACGTGGACCTCATCGTGTTGAAATCGGCGACCGGGCAGCAACCCGGCGGGCGCAACTGGCTGTGGCAGCGCATCGAAGTGAAAGGTCTCGAAACCGCGTTGGGTCACGCATCAGTTGCCGACTTCTTCGACGCGCTCGGGACGTCGTCGAACAGGTTGGTGATGGTGGTTGAGCGGCCGTCGTCGAGCAGGACAACGATGGACCTTGCGCCGCTTTTCGAAGCGCCGACGGTGGCGTCGACCACCGCCAAACTCGGTAGTGTGCTTGCTGGCGCGGTGGCGGGGCTTGCGGGGACTGTCGAGCACGAGGGTGCAACCGCATACTTTCGAAGCGCCAGCCGCAAGGCGGAACTGGAGCGGCGACTGGTGCCTTACGTTCCGTCAGCGGTGCAGTTGCTTTATGGTGGCTTGCTGCTCCTCGGTCTCGTTGGTGTCCCGGTGTCGTGGCGGTGGTGGCGCCGATTGTGGCCGGAGGAGAAGGCCAGCGACTATCCGAGCCGGACAGGATTGGTGGCTGCGCGCGTGGTTCGGGCGTTTGCCTACGGCGCGCTATTCATGCCGCTGGCGGCGCTGGTAGCGGCTCCGGCGATGGCGGGCGCGCTGATCAAGCGGGCGATGAGGCAGGTGACGGCTGCACCGAAGGCAACACAGTAGACGTTTTGGATCGGAGAGATTTCATGTCGACGTTGCAGGGTAAAACGCTTTTCATCACGGGGGCGAGCCGAGGCATCGGGCTGGCGATCGCGCTCAGGGCGGCGCGTGACGGCGCGAACATCGCGATTGCCGCAAAGACCAGCGATCCCAATCCGAAGCTCGAAGGCACCGTGCACTCTGCGGCTGCGGCCATTGTAGCCGCCGGCGGGAAGGCGTTGCCAATCGTGTGCGATATTCGCGACGAGGCGCAGGTTGCTTCAGCCGTCGGTGCGACGGTCGAGGCGTTCGGCGGTATCGACATCTGCGTCAACAATGCCAGCGCGATCTCGCTGACGTCGACCGCGCAAACGGACATGAAACGTTACGACCTGATGCACTCGATCAACGGGCGGGGAACATTCCTCGTTTCGAAGACCTGCCTGCCGCATCTACGGAAAAGCGAGAACGGTCACATCCTGATGCTGTCGCCGCCGCTCGACATGAAGGCGAAGTGGTTTGCGCCGCACGTGGCCTATACGATGGCGAAGTTCAATATGAGCCTGTGCGTGCTGGGGATGGCGGCGGAGTTCGCCGGCGACGGTATTTCCGTCAACGCGCTGTGGCCACGAACGGCCATCGCGACGGCGGCGGTGAAAAATCTGCTGGGGGGCGACAAGCTGGTGGCGATGAGCCGGAAGCCCGACATCCTCGCTGATGCCGCCTACCTGCTGTTCACGCAAGCGCGGCATAGCCTGACCGGACAATTTCTGATCGACGACACGTTCCTGCACACCGTCGGCGGCGTGACCGATTTCGAACCCTACCGGGTGGACGCGCGATTGCCACTGGCGGCCGACTTCTTCGTGCCGGAGGACAGCGTGCCGCCGCCCGGCGTCAAGGTCTCGAACCTGCCGATGGGCGGGTGAGGCGGTACGAGCAGCGCCGCGACGCTCGCGTCTCCGCATAGCAAAGAGGGAAGTGTCGCGTGGGGATGGGGCGATGACGGCATATCTTTGGGTTGTCTTCACGGTGATCGCGGCCGGTGGGCAAACGCTGCGCAACGCCATGCAGAAAGAACTGACGTCGACGCTGGGCACGGTAGGTGCCACGCACGTGCGCTTCCTCTATGGGCTACCGTTCGGTCTGCTGTTCTTGGTGCTTGTGCTGACGTTCAATGGCAGCGCGCCGCCGGCGTTGAACGGAGTGATGGTCCTGTGGACGACCGTGGGCGCGGTGACGCAGATCTGTGCCACGGCACTTCTGCTGGCTGCGATGCGCGACAAGAATTTCGTCATCGTCACGGCGCTCACCAAAACCGAGCCGGTGTATGTGGCGCTGTTCGGGTTGATCGTGCTGGGGGATCGGCTGACGACTGGGCTGACGGCCGCGATCCTGGCGGCGACTTTCGGCGTGTTGATCATGTCGTGGCCAAGACGCATGTCCACTGTGGCGCAGAGCGACGACTTCAGCTGGCGGCCGATCGTGCTCGGGCTGGTGGCGGCGAGTGTGTTCGCGCTGTCTGCGATCGGCTTTCGACGCGGCATCCTGGCGCTGGCAGAGGGTAACTTCGTGGTGCGCGCCTCGACGACGCTGGCACTCGGGCTGACGATCCAGACAGTGCTGCTGACGCTTTATCTACTCATCACCAGCCGCGCGACACTGACGGCACTGGCTGCTGCCTGGCGGCCGTCCATCAAGGCCGGCTTCATGGGCGCGTTCGCGTCGCAGATGTGGTTCCTGGCGTTCGCAATCGAGAGCGCTGCGAAGGTGCGCACGTTGGCGCTGGTCGAGATCTTATTTGCCGGGTTGGTGTCACGCAGCCTGTTCAAGCAGGGCATGCGCTCACGCGAGATGGCCGGAATCGTGCTGGTGGTGGCCGGCGTGGCACTGCTGATGAACCAGTGAGCGAAGCAGCAGACGTAAATCCAAACAATCATATCGAGTGGTTTATTGTTGGGTCGCGCAAGCGCTTGACCCAACCTACTTGGGGGCTGCCGGTGCGGCGGGGGACGCGGGTGCGGGTTGATCGACCGGCGGTTTGTCAGCGGGAGCGTCGGGGCTGTCGTGATAAAGATAGCCATCTTCGATCGACACCACGTCTTCGGGGTCGATCTGATACTCGTCGTCGTCGCTGTCGTTCAGGCGGATAACACAGCCCTTGAGACAGACCTTCTCGAGGACCTGCTGGGGATTGAGCGTGTGATCTGCCCTTGTCTCGCCCTCGATGATGGTAAGCTTCTGCTCCTTGTCATCGCGGTTCGAGATCGTGGCTGCTTGAACAGCCATGCCCGAGAAGACCAGCGCCGCCGTACACACTGCATAGTGGAGCACCCCAAAGCGCCGTGTTGATGCACGACCTTCAGGATACCTACGCTCGCGGGCTGATCTCACAGGACAACTCCAAACATCGTATTGTCAGTTCTTACTTCTTCTTCTTCGCAGCAGCCTTCTTTGCAGCGGGCTTGGCGGCGGGCTTCTTGGCAGCAGCTTTCTTAGCCATGGTAGTCTCCTGTTGATATGACGTCGTATCAGAAAGTCCGGAAGCCGAATCAGATCCCGGAACAATGCACAGTCATAATTATGACAGTGCTGGGCAAACGCATTTTTCAAAGTGGCGTACACTGGATACGCTTTGATGTGGACAAATGCGTTATAGCAACACTTCAGCGCAGACATCGTTGCGATGTCAATTAGGCATGCGCTCAAAATCCGAGTGCGCATCCATCTTTTCTTGCATCCGATCCGCCGATGAGAACGCCGCGCGCGTGATCGATCTCGACAGCTTGTCCGCCGCCCCATGGATCTGCGCGCAACGCAACCGGATGACCGAGCGCTGCCAATGCGGGCGCGATGCTGTCAGCCATCGGCGCTTCGTACTGCACAGCGCCGCCGTCGAAGAATGCGCGCGGATGATCGATCGCTTCCTGCACATCCATCTTGTAGTCGAGCATGTTGGTGAGCACCTGCGCGTGTCCTGCAGCCTGGAACGCACCACCCATCACACCGAAAGAAAGCCAAGGTTTACCGGCCTTAGTTGCAAGTGCGGGGACCAACGTGTGCATGGGACGCCGCCCCGGCGCGATGCAATTGTCGTGGGTGGGATCGAGGACAAAACCGGTTCCGCGATTTTGCAACACCACGCCGGACGCGGGTGCCACGATGCCTGAACCAAAGCCCGAGAAGAGTGAGTTGATGAAAGAAACGGCCAGCCCGTTCGCATCGACGACGCTGAGGCAGGTGGTGTCGCCCCCTTTGGGACGAGGGATCGCACCGAGTTCGGCGATGCGCTTGCCGGGTGAGACGCGCGCAACGAGATGGTCGATGAAACCAGAGGACAACATTTCGGCGACGGACGTTCGAGCGTTGTCGGCATCGGCGACGAAGGCGTCGCGCGCTGCGTAGGCAAGCCGCCCGCACTCGAGCAGCAAATGATAGCGCTCCACCGACGAGGCGCCGTACTGCCGGACATTCAAGCGATCGAACATGCGGAGCATGATGAGGGCGACGATGCCTTGATTGTTGGGCGGGAGCTCGTTGAGTTCGGCGTCGCCGTAAGGGACCGAGATCGGCATGACGTAGCTCGCACGTTGGCCTGCGAAATCCTTCAGCGTATGCAGTCCACCCAGCGCGCGCAGTTCACCGACGATGTCTTCGGCAACCGCACCGGCGTAAAACGCATCGCGGCCGTCACGGGCGATGGCCTTCAGAGTCCGCGCGAGCGCGGGAAAGTGCATGATGTCGCCGGCACGAGGCGCACGGCCAGCGAGCAACAAATGCTGCCTGGCGCCGGCATGCAGGGCAATCTTCGGCTCGAGCACGGCCCAATCGTGGGCGACACGCGGGGCGACTGCAAAACCATGCTCGGCTGCATCGATGGCGGGGGCGAGTACGTCTGCGAGGGACCAGGTGCCGTGATCGCGCAACAGTGTGGCCCATGCGTCGATGGCGCCGGGTACAGTAACGGCGTGGGGCGTGGTGATCTGGATCTGTGTGATGCCGGCGTTCGCGTACCACTCGCAGGTGGCCGCTTTCGGCGCGCGACCAGAGCCATTGAGGCCGATCAGGCCGACACCGGGCTTGTGGATGAGAGCAAAGCAATCGCCGCCGATACCGGTCATCGCCGGTTCGATGACGCACAACAAAGCGGTTGCGGTTATAGCGGCGTCAACGGCGTTGCCGCCGCGCTTCAAGACGTCGATGGCGGCAAACGACGCGGCAGGATGGGACGTGGCGCACATGCCGTTGCGCGCGATGACCGGCGAACGGCCGGGTACATGATAATTCCGCATAGCAACTTCCCGGATGGACGGCAGACACGGATCTGCTGGATGACGCCCTTCACGTGATCTACGGGAAATGTTCCGCCATTGACAATGCGGGTCGTGCGCTCAGGCCATGACGCCGTCGGCATAGTAGACGTGTACGGGACGGGTGCGGCGGGATTTGGCCGGCATGGAAATGCCGAAGCCGACCGGCACGGGGCCGAACGCATTGAGCGATGGAGCACTCGGTGCGGTATGCAGCCAGATCAGCGCGGCGAACGCGGGCAGCGTGATGCCGATGAGAACGGCGAAGAAGATGGGCTGGCCGGCTTCCATCGCTTCAGGCGGCAACAGCATCGAGATGATGGTCGTTACGATCAAAGCGACGACGACCCACAGGACGAATGCGCCCGGCAACCACCAGCCGCGACGGCCGACATCGTGCAGGCGCTTGATGCAGATGGTGGTGCCGATCCACAGAACGGGTGCGTTCATGGCAAGCGACGCGCTGCGGGTGACTTCGAGGTCGAGCAGCCAAAGGAGACAAGCGACGCCGGTTTGTAGCGCGAGGAATGCCAGGGCAATGTAGAGGAAGGCTTGGCGGTTGCAGCGGCCACGCGGATCGGCAAGTAGCATCACCGCGGCAGCGCCGTGTTTTGTCGCTTTGACCGCGCGCGCACGCGTTTCGGCGAAATCATAGCGCGGTGCGCTGAAGTCGGGGCTATCGAGCATCGTCATTGCGGCGTACCTCCGGCGTTAACTAGCCAGAGAGTGCCACGGCAAGGTTTCGACAGGATTACCGGAAGTGGTTAGCGGAGTGTCAACGCGGCCGCGGTTCCTGGTCCGTGGCGATTTTGGCGGGCCGTGAACTTGAAATCGGTTCGGTCCCTCACGCGAACTCCATGATGACGGCGTCGACGGCGAGGCTTTCGCCGGCTTTGGCGGTGATCGACTTGACGATGCCGTCGCGCTCGGCGCGGAGCACGTTTTCCATCTTCATGGCTTCGACGACGGCGAGCGGGTCGCCGGCTTTGACGTCGGCACCTTCCTCGACGTGCAGCACCTTGATCAAACCGGGCATCGGGCACAGCAGGAACTTGGACATGTCCGCTGGAACCTTGGTCGGCATCAGGGCCACGAGTTCTGCTTCGCGCGCGGTATAGACATGGGTAGTGGCTGCGATGCCGCGATAGGCGAGCGTGTGGCCGTTCAACACGGAGCGTACCTGCACCGAAACAGTATGGCCGTCGACGGTGCCTTGCCAGAGGGGATCGCCCGGCCAATACGCAGACACCACCGTGAGCTGTTTTTGCGGGGAGCCGTCGGTGCCGAGGAGCGTGACAGTGGTCGGAGAGCCGAGCTGACCTTCCACCTGGACCGCGCGCGCGTGCATGCCGACCGCAACGACACGATGCATCGCGAAACGGACGGACGGGCCGCTCATCTGGCGGGTGATCGACCGGCGGCGGACGTTGCCTTGGTGATCGATGGCGGCCGCGACCGCAACCAATGTTTCGAGATCATCGCCTGCAGGTTCGCGCGGGATGAAGCCGTCCGGGAATTCTTCCTTGATGAAGCCGGTCGAGAGTTTGCCCGAGCGCCAAACGGGGTTCTGCATGATGGAGGTGAGGAACGGAATGTTGTGCTGGATGCCGTCGATGGCGAAGGCATCGAGTGCCTGCGCCTGAAGATCGATCGCGTCGAGGCGGGTTGGCGCGTGCGTGACGAGCTTGGCGATCATGGGATCGTAATACATCGAGATCTCGCCGCCCTCGAAAACGCCGGTGTCGTTGCGGACGGTGCCGTTGCCGAGCGGGCCTTCGACGGGGGGGCGATAACGCGTCAGACGGCCGATCGAGGGAAGGAAATTGCGATAAGGGTCTTCGGCGTAAATGCGCGTTTCGACGGCCCAGCCCGTGAGTTTCACGTCCGACTGTTTGAGTTTCAAAGGTTCGCCGGCGGCCGAACGGATCATCTGTTCGACGAGATCGACGCCAGTGATCAACTCGGTGACGGGGTGTTCGACCTGCAGGCGCGTATTCATCTCGAGGAAGAAGAACGAGCGATCCTGGCCGGCGACGAATTCGACGGTGCCGGCGCTGTCGTAGCCGACAGCGCGTGACAGTGCGACAGCCTGCTCGCCCATGGCGCGGCGGGTTTTTTCATCGAGCAGAGGCGATGGCGCCTCTTCGATGACTTTCTGATTGCGGCGCTGAATGGAGCACTCGCGCTCGCCCAGATAAATAATGTTGCCATGCTTGTCGCCGAGCACCTGAATTTCAATATGGCGGGGGTTGACGATGAATTTCTCGATGAAGATGCGATCGTCACCGAAGGAGGCCTTCGCTTCGGAGCGGGCGAGTTCGAAGCCTTCCGCGCACTCTTTGTCGTCGTAGGCGATGCGCATGCCTTTGCCGCCGCCGCCCGCCGACGCCTTGATCATGACGGGATAGCCGACTTCGGCGGCGATGCGCTGCGCGTGTTTGCCATCGGAAATTTCGCCTAGATGGCCGGGGACAGTGGAGACCTTGGCGCGGGCGGCCGCCTTCTTGCTCTCGATCTTGTCGCCCATGGCGGCGATGGCGCCGGGGTTGGGGCCGATGAAGACGATGCCGGCGGCGGCGAGTGCGCGGGCGAAAGCCTCGCGCTCGGACAGGAAGCCGTAGCCGGGATGAACGGCCTCGGCGCCCGTTTGCTTGCAGGCATCGATGATTTTATCGATGACGAGATAGCTTTCGGCAGCGGGCGCGGGTCCAATGTGGACGGACTCGTCGGCCATTTCGACGTGGAGCGCATCGCGATCTGCGTCGGAGTAGACCGCCACCGTCTTGATCCCCATGCGGCGCGCGGTTTTGATGACGCGGCAAGCGATCTCGCCTCGGTTGGCGATGAGGATCTTTTTGAACATGGGGACGGATCTCGGTGGGACTGCGGCTGTGAACGGCTTGGTCATAGCGACAGTCGGGAGCCGGGTAAACTCTCACTTGGTCGTGGGTCCGCTGTGCACTTGATGCCGCTCGGCGCGGGGGCCCATCGCGGTGCGCTGGTCGCGCACCGGAGGGGAGCGTTAACGGGTTTGGCTGGTGTGGTGGCTGCGGGTGCCACTTGCCGCGCTGGTTCTGCATCGGAGGGGAGCGTTAACGGGTTTGGCTGGTGTGGTGGCCGCGGGTGCCACTCGCCGCGCTGGTTCTGCATCGGAGAAGGTTGATGAGTTGACGCTGGTGAAGTGGGCGAATAGCGTCAGAGGTGAAGTTGGTGCGAGGACGTTTCAGGGAGTGACGTCATGAGCAAATTTGCAGTTGTCGCTTTTTCGATGGTCGCAATATCTGCGATCGGCGTGTCACATGGAAACGCGACCTTGCAGGTTGCCAAACCCTTGGTGCAAAGCATCAGCGAGCCGATCTTGTGCATTGGCGACCGGCGGACCTACCGAAACTTTGCCCAATGCACGCGCCTCAACAAAAACCGCAGCATCCGGTACTGCAGCCGAATCTGCCGCTGAGGATCCAGCGCTACACTTGCGGCCGATCGGATTTCGACAGTGGTTGCTTGGTGGGCGGATGATCGATGAGATACTGACCGTTGCTCGAGAGTTCGAGGAGGTCAGGGTCCATACTGTCGTAGTGGAAGTGGCGCGCAATGCTGCCGAACATTTTGTTGAGCATCGGGTTTGCGTGCCTGAAATAGACGTAGTTCGGGCTGAGCGCACAGCCTGACTTGACCTTGAAGCCGTAGTTCAAGCAGCCGAAACTGATTTCGGCCTGGCCCTGCGCATAAGCGGTTTCGATGAGATCTTTCAGGCATCGGCGATAGAGGCCGGTCTGATTGGCTTCGGGATATTTCAAGCCGATGAATTTTGCTATGGCGGTAGTTCTGTCGTTGAGGATGAGGCTGAAGCCGATCAGTTCGCCATCGAAGCGGTAGAGCGCTGCGTATGCGCTTGGCGTCTGTGCGAGGACGGTGGCGACAAACTCGCGGGAGATCTGGTCGAAGTCTCCGGAGGAGACGCCACCGCGCATGCGGGTTTGCTCATACAGCGCGAAAACCTGCGGGGCGACGCTTGCGATGTCGCGCACGTGCTCGATCGTGATGCTTGCGGATTTGTTGATGGCGCGGTTGAAGTCTTTGCGGAAGTTTTTGGAGCGGCCCTGAAGGTAATCTGCGATTGAGCCTCCCGGCAGGGCGAGCTTTGCGACGGGCAAACCGACAAGGCGGTGGAACTTACGATTGAGTACGGGCTGATCGAGGTCACCAACGAGTGACGCGCCGACGTCTTTGACGGCGGCCAAGCGTATGCGATTCTTTTTCGCGTGCGCCAGCAGGGCGTCCAGCATGGCGGCAAAGACGGCAGCGCGTTCGGCTGATTGCAGATGCGGCGCGAATGCGAGAGGACATGTTTCGGTCAGCGGCGAACCCAGGCACAAGAGCTTCGGCCGAAGGCGCGGCGAGGACAGCCATTTCGACAGGCGCGGACTGTTGAGCGCGAGTAGCAGGTCATAGCGCGTGACAAAAAAGGGCGCGGCGGCCAGCAGGATCGCGCCGGCAAAACACGCGATTGCGCCGATTTCGAAGCCGGGCGGAGGCGCACGTTCACAGGCTCTCAGATAGTGTTGGTCTTCGGGCGATCGCGGCTCGAGGTTCGCAAGTGCCTGCGCATCCAGATCGGCAATCGAGGGGACGACAACCGCCTGTAACGTTTGGACCGATGGGGCCGCGGGACGATCGTTTGAACGTTGCAACGACTGCATCCATGGTCGAGACGAGGCTTTAAGTTCGGGGCGCGTCATGCTTTCAGCGGTGGGCGAAGCGGGCGAGTTGCGCGCTGATTGCTGGCGATCGCCAGGATGGTGGTTTCGATGAACTGGATCGATTTCGCGATCAGCAGGTCGCGTTGCCGATCTGCGGTGACGATGTGGTAGCTGTCGTCCAACGTGTGCGTTTCGACGCGGCCGCCCAGGTGCCGCATCAAATACGCGACGTTGTCGAGATCGGCGTAGTCGTCGTGACGGGGATGTACGATCAACGCCGGCTGACGAATTTCGCCCAGCCGATGCTTGACGCTGTTGACCAGCCAGCGGTGCTCGAGAACGGCGCCGCCCGGTGTTACCGGCAGGCCCGCCTGCGATGGATCGCCGCTTTGCAGACCAGCGGCGATCCTTACCCGAATATCGGGATCCTTGATGCCGTGCGGTGGCAGATCAGGAAAATCGAACTGGTTGGCCACCCACTTCGTGAAGACGAGATTGAAGAGGTAGGCGTGCAGCGGCACCACCCAGCCGTTCAGCCAGATGGTGGGCGCATAGAGCATCGTTCCGTGCACGCGCGACGGTTGCGTCAAGGCGAGATGCAGGCTGAGGATCGCACCCATCGACAATCCGCCGACGACGACTGTGTCACAGATCGCCGACAAGGACTGTAGTGCGTCTTCGGCGGACGCGGCCCAGTCCTGCCAACGAGAGGCTTTGAGATCATCATAGGTTCGACAATGGCCAGCCAACTGCGGACAGGCTACAGTGTAGCCTTGGTTGGCGCAGGCTAAGGCGACTTCGCGCATTTCGAGCGGAGTACCGCCCAATCCGTGCAGTAGCAGCACGCCGACCGGGCCGCCGTGCAACGTGAACGAATGATCCGCAAAAACTGCATCTCGGTTCATAACGCAGTCCGAAAAAAGCGCGTCGGGCAATTTTCTGCCGACTAAACTGGCGGTCTCTCCATAACTCCGCAAGGGCCCTAAAAGACGCCCCTTGCATGAAGCTCATATTTTGCAGCGATTGGTTAATGACGAGTCGTCGCATTGTGACGAGGAGCGGACGCGCGGCAACAAGTGCCGGTTGTACGCAGGACCTGGATTTGCACGCGTGCCGGACGCCACGACCGATATCCAGTTTACGCGCGCAACCCAACTCGCTGCCGGTAGATCGTCAGGTGCCGAGGACGATTTTGACTTCCTTGGGCGCGGCGAAGTCTTCGGGTATGCCGCAGAGGCCGATCTTTTGGAAGACGCGGCCGAGGGCGGGCGACGCGGTGGTCACTGCGAAGGGAATAGCGACAAGGTAGCCTGCAGTGAGCGGCAAGCTCCACCAGAGCACAGTGGGCGAGATGAGATAGAGTAATCCGCAGACGATCACGCCAAAGAGGGTTTGCGGCCATAGGTTCTCGACGGCGGTGCGCCACGATATGCCGTAGGCGTCGCGGCTCTGGCCGCCCCAGGTGACCGATTTGCCGAAGGCGAGGCCGACCATGAAGATGGTGGTGCGGATGGTCGAGATGGCGCCCTGCAGGAACGAAAAGACGAGCTCGAGTGCGGCGCTGGCGATGAAGCGCAACGGGCCACCGTATTGATTCATGCCGCCTTTGGTCAGCACAACGTCGATCAGGCCGGCGATCTTCGGCATCAAGTACATGCCGAAGAACAAGAGATAGAGAAAGATCGCGAGGCCGGTCGGATAGTTTTGAACGCTCTGCGCCTGCCATGCGGCGAGGGGAAGAAGGGCGATCATGAGCGTCCAGGCGGGGAGGCCGACAAACATAAGCACTGCCCAAACGAGCTGAAAGCGGCTCATAGTGTGCAGGCCGGGTGTGTTCAGAAGCTTGATGTACTGCATGTTGCCCTGGCACCAGCGGACATCGCGCTTGGCGAAATCCAGCATGGTGGGCGGGTTTTCTTCCCACGATCCATTTTCAACTGGCAGCACGCGGACCTCGTAGCCGGCGCGGCGCATGAAGGTGGCTTCAACCTGATCGTGGCTCAAGATATGGCCGCCGAGGGGCGGTTGACCCGAAAGAATCGGCAACTCGCAACTGTCGCGGAACGGCTTGATGCGGACGACCGCGTTGTGGCCCCAAAACGGCCCGCAATCGCCGACCCACCAGGCCTGCCCCATGGTGTAGGCACGCATGCCGTGGCGCATGCCGAACTGAAAGGTGCGGGCGAACGCCGAGGACGACGGCATGCCGACTACAAGTGATTGCAGGATACCCAGCTTCGGATACGCCTGCATCATGCGGACGAGTTTGACGATGGCTTCACCACTCATGACGCTGTCGGCATCGAGCGGCAGCATGAGCTCGAAGTCGCTGCCCCAGCGATCGCAGAATTCGCGAACGTTGCCAGCTTTGTAGCCGGTGTTGTTGGTGCGGCGACGGTAGGTCAGACGATCGCCATCGGGATCGGTGGCTTTCCAATCGTTGAAGGCCTTGGATTCCACGACGGCGACGGCTTCGTCATTGGTGTCGGAAAGAACGAAATAGCTGAAGGTCTTGCCTTGGCCGGTGGCGTCGACGCTAGCTTTGACGGTCTGCAAACGGAGAATGGCGCGCGCGGGATCTTCGTTGCGCACGGTCATGAAGATGGCGGTTTTGATGGTGATCGGCGTTGCGACGTCACCAGCCGGGGCGAAGGGCGCGACGGTGGCGATGGGGTTCTTGTGAAAATGCAACAGCCATAAACCGATGACGGCATTCCAGAATCCGAGCACAGTCCAGGGCGTGCCGAACGCGAAGCCGACAAAGAGTATGACATCGACCAGGCTCCAGCCGCCAGCACCAAGGACCCGCGAGGCGATCCAGAGCATGCCGAGATAGGTGGCCACATTGAGCACGACCACGATCCGGCGGCGCTGGCTCAGGTCATCGATGAACTGAAGCCCGGTCGGGGTGGTCAGTGCGAGCGGGTGACGGCGTGCGGACAGCGTCGATGGATCGAGGGCTTCTGACATGGGTGACAAACTCGGGCAGCGGGGGAGGGGGTTTTCGGCGCTGCAATGACGGATGGGGGCTGAATGGGTGGTGAATGGGTCCGAGACCGAGAGATAAGGATGTTACCAGCACCCGACTATCTGCAATTCCCGGTTGAATTTCAATCTAAAGTAGATTTCAGGGTTAAGGGCGGTGGCGGACGCGGCGGCGAGAGGGTGCTGGGCCGGGCGGGGTCGGGATCAATGGATTTCGTAACAGTTGACGGCGACGCGCCGGCTGCGAGTGACGTCGTAAAGCACCGAGCATTGGGCGAGGTATTTTTTGTCGGCGTGCTTGAACAGGATGATCGAGCGACCATCGCCTGCAACGCCGTAGCCGGAGACTTGCCAGCCATCGGTCAGGAGTTGCTCGACTGAGGGCTGGGCTGTGGGTTGGGCTTGTGCGTGGGCCGGGATTGGCGCGAGCGCCGATAAGGCTGCGATGGCAATGAGGGCGCTGGATGCGCCGTGTGCGGATGGCATGGGCGATGCCTCCTGCGTTCGAGGGTTTTTCAACTTAGGCGGTAACCGACGGAGTGGCGCCCCCCCACCCTAGCCCTCCCCCACGAGGGGGGAGGGAATCTGGCTGGTGGGTGCGTTAGCGTTTCCGAAACGTCAGCAAACGGATTCGATGGATTGTAGAGAAGGTTTGCTGACGGGTAATGGTTAGAGGCCGGCGCCGTATTTGGTGAGGGCGGCGGTGAGTTCGTCTTTTACGGCTTTGGGGTCGGCGCCGGTTTTTTTGACGGCGTCGGCCCATTTGGTTTCGAGGGGCGCTGCGGCCTTGCGCCATTCAGCGAGTTGATCGGCGCTGATGCTGTAGACTTCGTGATCAGGCAGCGCCTTCAGTTTGTCGTGACCACCGAATTCAAACTCGCCCCAAGGGCCGCCGACTTTTTCGGCCCATTCGATCGTGCAATGGGCGTCGACCGCTTTTTTCTGGCCGTCGCTCATGGAGGCGTATTTATCTTTGTTAATCACCCAGGCGAACGTGGTGGCATAGAGCGGCACGTCCATGTGGTATTTGGTGACCTTGTCGGCGCCGAAGAGCACGAGCGAACCCCAGGGGAATCCTACGGCGTCGACGACGCCTTTCTCGAGGAAGTCGCGAACGTCCGGCGCGCCGCCTTGCACGTTGGTGCCGCCGAGTTCGGTGACGAAGCTGGCGAAGGTGGCCTGGGCGGGACGGATCTTCAGCCCCTTGATGTCACCGGGGACCATGATCTTCTTTGTTTTGGAGTGGAACGTGCCGGGATCGTGAATGAAGCCCAGGCAATATTTCACGTCTTTCATTTCGGTGGCGGCGTACTTGCGATACCACTCGTCGAGGGCCTGCGATCCGCCTTTGGCGTTCTTGAACAGGAACGGTAATTCGCCGGCGGCGATGATGGGAAAGCGCCCGGGCTGGTAGCCGGGGTTGACGTAGGTCACGTCGGCGATACCGTCACGCGCCATGTCGTAGTGGTCGAAGGCTTTGCCGAGTTGCTGGGCGGGATAGACCTTGAACGTAATCGAACCGTTGGTGGCTTTGCTGAGCGATGCGCCCCAGTCTTCCATGGCTTTATGCAGCGGATGCGACGGCGGCACCCAATGGGCGAGCTTGAGTTCGATGGGCTTGTCTTGCGACACTGCCGGGACCGCTGCGACGCACGACATGGCGAGCGCTGCGGCAAGGCTGGCGAAATGTTTGAGATGCATGCGGCCTCCTCCTGAGTGCGGTGACCGTTCAATGGCACCGCTTGTTAGTGCGGGGACGCTAGCAGACGCTTTCAGCGCGGCAAAGATGGGCGTCGGTTCGACTTTGCAGAAGCTATCGCGTCATTTTTGAATGGGAGACCGAGAGTGCCGCAAATCGTCGTGCTGGGCCGTGAGATCGAAGTGCGGATGATTCCCGGCATGGCGACCGGCTGTCCGCCGCTCGTGTTTCTGCACGAAGGGCTCGGCAGCGTGAGCATGTGGCGGGATTTTCCTGATCAGATCGCGCGCCGCGTCGGTGCACCCGCAGTCGTGTATTCGCGGTTCGGATATGGAAAATCCGATGGATTGAAAGCGCCGCGAACGCCGCAGTTCATGCACGAGGAAGCGTTGGAGGTGCTGCCGGCGCTTCTCGACAAGCTTGGCGTGAAAGCGCCGATTTTGATCGGGCATTCGGATGGTGCGTCGATTGCGCTGATCCACGCGGCGAGTGGGCGTGCGACGACGGCTGTGGTGCTGATGGCGCCGCACGTGATGGTCGAGGCGATCTCGGTCGAGAGCATTGCGCGCGTGACGGAGACGTATGAGCGGACCGATCTCAAGGCGCGGCTGGCGCGGCATCACGTCAACGTCGACGACGCGTTTCTGGGATGGTCGCGCGTGTGGCTCGATCCGAAGTTTCGGACGTGGAGTTTGGGAGTGGAGGCGAGCGCGCTGACGGTGCCGACGCTGTTGATCCAGGGCACGGACGACGAGTACGGAACGATCGCACAGATCGATGCGATTTCGGAGGTTGCAAAAGGGCCGGTGCAGCGGCTGGTGTTGGAACGTTGCGGACACTCGCCGCACCGGGATCAGGAGGCGAAGGTGTTGGACGCGATCGCGGCGTTCGTGCGGGGGCTAGTTGCCGGCGCGCAGCCGCCGCTTGGCCAGACGGGTGCGGCGACCCTGGGTCCTAGGCACAAGGCCTAGGATGACAGTATTTGATGGGTAGACCTCTGAGAATGCGGCGCGCTGGATCTAACCACACGAGTCTTGTCCGAATCCGATGTCTTTGTAGAACTGAGTGCGGCGAGCAAGGAAAGAGACCTTCCAAGAGTTGTAACTTGTTCGCTCCAACTCGTTGGCAAATGCGCGATGCGTGCGTGTGGCGCGCACTATATCTTCGACGGTCGTTTGGTAACGCTTGTCAATGGCGGCGACGGCTCGGCAATCTATTGACGGATGGCAAACTGACGGTTGGCGATCGGCCCAGAGACGAGCAATAAAGAGTCCGAAGACGCCGAATGTTCCGCCGACCAACACGATTATGGCGACGAATACCTGGCCGGTAAAAAGCGTTAACATGTCACGCAAATTTACAACGAATACAGCCATACCGTTATGTTAGTACGCACCCGTCAAGGCCAGGTGAACGCAATTCGTTCCAGCTTTTTTCCGCCCATGATTTCAGTGATGGACGCGACGGGACGGCCGCCCCTGCGCCAATAGAAGGAGGTGGCTTGAGTGTTGTCGGTCAGAGCCCAAACCAGCAGGCCCTTGCAGCGGGCGCGATCGAGCTGGCCGCGACAGGCTTCGAACAAATGCTCGCCGAGGCCGACGCCCTGATAGATCGGTGCGAGATAGAGTTCGTAGATTTCGCCTTGCGCCCGGCCGCGAGACCGGGAGGGCCCAAACGATGCGTAGCCAGCAACTTTGCCCTCGAACTCGAGCACGATATGACGTTCTTTGGCGCGCGCGGCGGACAACCACCAGGCTTCCGAGCGGCGGCTGATCACGCGATCGAGATGGGCTGCGGGGATGACACCGGCGTAAGCGAGACGCCAGCTTTCGCTGAACACCTCGACGAGCGCGGCAGCATCGCTGGCACGGAGCGTACGGATCGCGTGTTTGGACGGGTTCCCTAGCATGAGTGCAGTCTGCGGCGGCAAACTTGCGCCTGCAATACCATTCGCGCCACAGCCGCCAAAATAATTTACGTGATGGCAAACGTGCGACGTCAAATGAACGAGTGCGATAAGCGAAACGAATGACGGGCGAATGACACCCTCATACGCGGCCAATCGTATGGTCCAATGAGACACGGCCGGAGCCGACACTCGTCGGATCAAGCGACGCTGAACCAGACGGAGGGCATGACAAAGGCCCGCAGCGTGAGCCGCAGGCCGTCGTCTACGTCGGTCGTCGCAGGTAGCTCAGTGAGCCTTGACGGCACCGAACATCTTGCTGGCAGCGGCCTGGAACTGCTCCATGGTGCTGGTTGCGACCTTGGTCGAGAGCTGGAACAGCTCCTGCGTTTGTGCGGTGGCAGCGGCCATCTGCGACTGCATGAATTCGGCATGCAAGCGTGCTGCGTCGGGAAGTGTGGGTGCCTGAACCATTTTCAAAGCTGCGGTGAAGGTCGCTTCGGCGTTGGTGGCGGAATGGGTCAGCAGCTTGTCGGCGATGGTCTTGCCATGTGCCTGGACCGAGGCGATGACGGTGTCGGTGTGGGCGGCGTGTTCGCGCGTGGCGGACTGGAGCTGGTCGAAGGCTTTGCGGGTCTGCGACACGCTCTGCTCAGCCATCGCCTTGACGTTGTCGGGGATGCGGGCTTCGCGGGCGGCTTTGAGAATTTCTTCGGCTTGTTTGGTGAATTCGACGGCCATGACGGTTCCTTCAAGGGTGCAAATCAGTTGTGGACAACTGTCTTTCCATTGCCAGATAGCCCCCCTGAAATCAACGGTTTTGTTGCAATGCAACATAGATTGCGACAACGCGCCGCAACGACGTGCCATATTCAGCCAAGCTCATGAAACACTTTACGATATCCCATGGCGGCGGTGTCGAACTTGATGTCGCGCGGCTGCAAGGGGCGGGCCAGGGTTAGGCCTTCCAGTGTGCGACAGCGAGATAGAGCGACGTAGGCTTGACCGTGGGCGAACGTGCCGCGCCCGAGGTCGAGATAGACGTTGTCGAGGGTCATGCCCTGGCTCTTATGAATCGTCATCGCCCAGGCGAGGCGAACCGGGAATTGAGTGAAGGTGCCGGCAACGGTCTCGACGATTTTTTGCTCGGCTTGATCGTAGGCGTAGCGGCGATTTTCCCAGGATGTCGGTTCGACTTCGTAATCCTTGCCGTCGATCTGGACGTAGACCTGCTTGTCTTCGAGACGTGAAATACGCGCGATCGACCCGTTCACCCAACGGCGATCGGCATCGTTGCGGAGCATGATGACTTTGGCGCCGACTTTGAGGGTGAGCGTCTGATCGGTGGGCTGGGCGCTTGGGTTGAACTCACCGGTCATGCCGGCGGTGTAGGTTCGAGCCTCGCCGTTGAGCGCATTCAGGTACGCGAGATTGATGCGTTGGGCTGCGGCATTGGTGGGCGTGAGAATGACGAAGACCTCGCCTTCCGCCAGCGTCCGGATCGGGCGGACACGTTCGTTGAGAAGCTCAAGATCGGGTTCGTCGACGCTGCCTTCGCGCACCTTGTTCAAGACGTTCAACAGCGGTCCCTCGCTCTGGCGAAAGACTTTGTTGAGTTCGAGCAGCGAGGTGCCCTCACCTTCCATCAACCCCGGCACCGAGAAGAAGAACGGACCGCCGAACGTGTCGTCCAGATGATCGGCGACGTCGTCCTGGACGACTGGCGGCAACTGGTGGAGGTCGCCGAACATCATGAGACGCACGCCGCCGAACGGCTCGCGCGGCTGGCCGCGATTGATGCGCAGCGATTGATCGATCGCCCACATCAGGTCCGACCGCACCATCGAGACCTCGTCGATGACGAGGTGCTTAAGTTTACGCATGATGCGGCCGTTGCGGCTGCGACGGATGTCTTCGCTGCGCACGAGACGCGGCGGCAGGCCGAAAAACGAATGGATGGTCTGGCCGCCGACGTTCACGGCGGCAAGCCCCGTCGGCGCGACAACGGCGATCTCATCGGTGACGAGATCGCGGAGCGTTCGCAGAAGCGTCGATTTGCCGGTGCCCGCGCGACCGGTGACGAACAGATGGCCTTTGCCATCGCGCATGTGCTGGACGGCCGCCACGTAGTCGCTGGTCGGCGTCACGTCACTCGGCCAGATGTCGCGCAACGCGGGCGGCAGAATGAACGGGCTCGGCGAGGTCGTCGGGGCTACCATGGGGAACTTCTTGTAAGCGCGCTCGCCGCGCGTGCCTCGGTCGACGCGTCGCCGTCATAGCGCATGCAACCAGAAAGCCCAAACCGGTTCGGTGCACATGAGCGCGGCAAGCAAGCCTGCAATGCCTTGCGAAAGTCACGGCAACGCAGTCCAGTCTCTCGCCTGATATGCGTCAGCGGTAGATCAGTGAGGCAATCGGGTGTGATCAGAGTCCGCGGCCGCCGGTGACATCGATCAGAGTGCCTGTGACGTAGGACGACTTTTCCGAAAGCAGCCAAACGACTGCTTCGGCAACTTCCAGGGCGCTGCCGCCGCGCTGCATCGGAACATTGCCTTTGTATTTTTCGACGCGGTCGGCGATGCCGCTGGAGTCGTGGATGTCGGTGTAGATGAGGCCGGGACGCACTGCGTTGACCCGCACGCCTTCAGTCGCGAGTTCCTTGGCGAGGCCCACAGTCAGCGTATCAATGCCGCCTTTGGAGAGCGCGTAATCGGTAGCCTCAAAGGATCCGCCGAGTTTAGATGCAATCGACGACATGTTGACGATCGAACCGCCGTTGCCGCCTGTCCGCGTCGACATGCGACGCACCGCTTCCTGGGCCGCAAGGAATGGACCGATGGTGTTGACTGTGACGACTGACGTCAACTGCGCCGTCGAGATATCCACGAAGCGTCCGGCGGTGCCCAAAATGCCGGCGTTGTTGAAGAAGCCGTCGAGGCGAGGGAAATGGCGGTCGCAGACCTTGAAGGCCTCCGCGATCTGCACGGGGTGGGTCGTGTCGCACGCGACCGCAAACGCCTTGCGGCCGAGCGCTTCGACGTCGCGTACGACTTCGGCTGCCGCGCCAGCATTGGAGACGTAGGTCAGGCCGACGTCGAAGCCTGCGGACGCCGCAAGACGGGCGGTGGCGGCGCCGATGCCTCGGGATCCACCAGTGATGAAGAGTGTGCGCGGCTTCGTCACGGCTGGGATTCCCGCATGTTGGCGACAGCCTCTACAGTGACCGCATGAGGCAGCCGAGCGCAAGGATCATGTAGGCCACGAGCAGACCCGCAAATTCCGTGTTCTCGTTGAGGAACGGAATCTTGGCGCCGAAGAACTTGGCGAACAGGACGGCCATCATCACGATGAACGAGATGAGGAACGTCAGCAAACCCGGTGCTTTCAATCCCATGCTCTGGCTCGACTGAGTAAACTGTTGAATTTCCGCTTGCGTCTTGGCCATGAAATCCTCGCGGCTGGCTTGAAAGCGCGCGGACGATCTGGTGAGCAATCCGCTCCACGCCCATGGATGCAGACGTCGGCCGATTCGGCCGCGATCACAAGTGATGCATCGACAATCACTGTTGAAAACGGGTTCCGGTCGCGTTTGGGGTCGACGCGGCGGCGACGGTTCAGCCCGTGAGATGCCAGCGTCCGTCGGCGTTGCGACAAGCGACCCCGTCGATGCGGCTCGAGCGGCCGTAGGTGTTCAACATGACGGTGAGGTTGCGGCAGGGCAGGCCCGTCTGATCCTTGAACGAACTCTTCGGCTGCGCCATGCCGGACAGCACGCCGTCGCGGCGATGCCAGACGTAGCTGCCGCCGTCGGCCACTTCGCTGAGCGCGATGCGAATGCCGTCGAGCGCGGCAGTGGCGTCGACGGCATCCAGGCTCGCTGAAACCGGCGGCGAGCGGCGCGGTGGTGGGGGCGGCGTGAGGGGGAGGTCCAATATTTCGTCGGCGTCGTGGGCGAAAGCCGCGTTGGAATTTGCCGCGAGGGCAAACAGTGCCAGTGCGCACGTGGCGCGCCGAAGGGCTTTCCGCATACTCGAGCACTCACACGAAACGCAACGGTTACATTCCCAGATCGCCGCGTGCGATCGGGTCATCTTGACGGGAAGTGTGGCCCACTTAGAGTTAATAAAGTGTTACGTCGGCGCGTCGCGATGTGCTGTCAGACAAGGACCAGGAGCATGAGTATTTTTACGACCGGGGGCGACGAACGGGATGCCGAGGCGGCGCCTGACTTTTCCGACGCCAGCGATCCGTTCGGGCTGTTCCAAACCTGGTTTGAGACGGCCAAACGCACGGAGCTGAACGACCCCAACGCCATGGCACTGGCGACGGCAGACCGCGATGGATTGCCGAACGTGCGCATGGTTCTGCTCAAGGGGCTCGACGGCGCTGACCTTGGAGCCGAGCGCGGTTTCGTTTTCTATACCAACCACGAGAGCGCCAAGGGCAGCGAACTTGCAGCATCACACAAGGCGGCGTTGCTGTTTCACTGGAAGTCGCTGCGCCGGCAGGTGCGCGTGCGCGGTACGGTGACGCCGACGTCGGCTGACGAGGCCGACGCCTATTTTCACAGCCGCGCACGCGGGTCGCAGATCGGGGCGTGGGCTTCGCTGCAATCGCGGCCGCTCGAAAATCGCGCGGCGCTGGAGGATGCGGTCGCGACGGTCACCAAACGGTATGAGGGTCAAGGCGTACCACGTCCGCCGAACTGGTCTGGATTTCGCGTGACGCCGGTCGAAATCGAGTTCTGGCACGACCGGCCATTCCGGTTGCATCAGCGTGTGGTTTTTCGGCGCCGGGAGGCCACAGGCGGATGGGCGCAGCTGGGCCTGTATCCGTAAACGTTGATTATCTCTTGCCGAGCGACGGATGGCTCTGGTACCGGCTTGAGGGTGCATGCTGCGGAGCGTTTCTAAGGAGTGCCTGAACCGGGGGAAGGTTCGGCGTCCACAACGAACGCCAAACCGACCGCAGGTGCGCATCACGTGATGCCGCCGGGGAGGGCCGCGCGCTATGAAGGGTCCACGTTTTCTGACGCTCTTGATGCTCATGTCGATGGCGATCTATGCCTACGCCGACGCGTCGACACGGGGCAACGCGCGTGAGGCCGGTCTGTTCGGCCGCTCGACGGCGAGGCCGGCCGGCGGCTGTCCGCTGGGGGCGCACTACAGTTCGTTTTATCACGACTGCCGGCGGACAGTGATGCCGGTGGCGTTCGCTGCGACGAAGTGACGGGCAAGCGCGCGCCCCAAAGCACCGCGCTGCTCACCTTCCAATAGCCCCAAGACATCAGGCGGCGAGGTGACCCTCGGCGCGCAGCCATGCATGCGCCTTGTCGAGCGCTTTACCGAGCATGTCGAACACTGCCTCGATTTCTGGTTCCTTGATGATCAGCGGCGGGCAGACGCCGATCGTATCGCCGGACACGGCCCGGACGATCAGGCCCTCGTCCTGGGCGAGCGCGACGACCTTCGCGCCAAGTCCGATCTTGCCGTCGAACGATTGCTTGGTGCGCTTGTCCTTCACTAGCTCGAGGCCGCCGAGCAGACCAACCCCGCGCGCGTCACCCGCCAGAGGGTGATCGGCGAGCGCCCGCAGGCGCTTCTGGAACGTGGGCGCAACGCGACGCACATGGCCGACGATGTCGATGCGCTCGTAGATGGCGATGGTGGCGAGCGCCACGGCGCAGCCGACGGGGTGGCCCGAGTAGGTGAAGCCGTGGGCGAAGACGCCGAGCTTCTTGCTTTGCTGGAGCATGGCGTCGTGGACGTGTTCGGGCACGGTCAACGCGCCAAGCGGGAAGTAGGCAGACGTGATGCCCTTGGCCATCGAGACCGTTGTCGGTTCGGCGCCGAGGGTTTGCGATCCCCACCAGTTGCCGGTGCGGCCAAAGCCGCAGATCACTTCGTCGGCGATGAAGGCGATATCGTGCCGCTGCAGAATGGCTTGGATGGCGGGGAAGTATCCGGTGGGCGGCACGACGACGCCGCCGGCACCCATGACGGGCTCGGCGATGAAGGCGGCGATGGTGTCGGCGCCTTCACGATCGATGAGGGCTTCGAGATTGGCTGCCAGGCGCGCGACGAAAGCCGCCTCCGACTCGCCGGGTTCGGCATTGCGATAATGGTGCGGGCAATCTGTATGCAGGATGCCGGCGATCGGCAGATCGAAGTCGGCGTGGAACACCGGCAGACCCGTCAAGCTCGCGGTCGCGATGGTGACGCCGTGATAGCCGCGCATGCGCGAGATGATCTTTTTCTTTTTCGGGCGACCAATGGCGTTGTTGTAGTACCAGGCGAGCTTGATCTGGCTGTCGTTGGTTTCGCTGCCCGAGGAGGTGAAGAACACCTTCGAGGTGGGACAGGGGGCGAGCGACTTGATCTTCTCGGCCAGTTCGACTGCGGGTTCGTGGCTGCGTCCGCCGAACAGATGCGTAAACGACAGTTTCGACATCTGGGCGCGCGCGGCGTCGACCAATTCTTCGTTGCCGTAGCCGAGGCCGGTGCACCAGAGACCTGCGAGGCCTTCGATATAGCGTTTACCCTGGGTGTCGACGACATAAATGCCGTCGGCGCTTTCGAGCATGAGTGGACCGTTGCTCTGATGCGCGTGCAGATTGGTGGTCGGGTGCAGCAGCGCTGCAACGTCGCGTGCGGCGTAGTTCGATAGCGGGTGCATGGCGTTCCTTGCGGCTCAAGTCGCTGGGAGTTGCGGTGCTGGTTCTGATTGCACACTAGGCGATGGAGCGGCTGGGTGCAAAGCTGAAGGTTGCCTCGGTCGGCGTGCGAGCGTTGCCGACGGTCGCGTCGATGCTGTAGATGTTCTCATTGTTTTACGCTTGGGGACTGAAGGTCATGGCATATGCACGCACCTACAATGCAGCCACCACCATGGTCGACGCACACATGGCTGCGGGACGAGGCGACAAGCCGGCGTTCATAGATGCAACGGAAACGCTGACCTACGCCGGGCTTGCCGAGCGGACCAATCGGGTCGCCAATCTGATGCGGACTTATGGCATCGGGCGAGAGGCACGCGTGGCGCTGCTGCTGCACGACACGATCGATTATCCGCCGGCGTTCTGGGGCGCGATCAAAGCCGGTGTCATTCCCGTCGCGCTCAATACGCTGCTGACGGCGGAACAATATGCCTACATTCTCGAGGACAGCCGCGCGCAAGCGATCGTGCTGTCTGCGCCACTGGTCGAGGTGATCAAGCCGGTGCTCGGTAAACTGCCGTTCCTCAAGCATGTGTTCGTGGCTGGCGGTGGGGCGCCGCCGTTCGCGCTCGATTTCCGCGATGAACTCGCCCATCAGTCGCCAACGGCCGAGGCTGTAGCAACGTGCGCCGACGAGGTCGCGTTCTGGCTCTATTCCTCGGGCTCGACAGGGATGCCCAAAGGCACGCGTCACATCCACACCAGCGCTGCGGAAACCGCGCGGCTGTATGGTCAAGGTGTGCTCGGCATTCGCGAAGACGATGTCATCTTTTCCGCCGCGAAGATCTTCTTCGCCTATGGGCTCGGCAATGCCATGAGCTTTCCGCTGTCCGTCGGCGCGACGACGATCCTGCTTGGGGAGAGGCCGACGCCGGACAGTGTGTTCCGCATGCTGAAGCAGCACCAGCCGACGATATTCGGTGGTGTGCCCACCCTCTATGCGGCGATGCTCAACCATGCGGCCGGCACGCGCGAGGCTTCATCGCAACGTTTGCGGCTGTGCATTTCGGCTGGCGAGGCGCTTCCTGCGGACGTGGGAAAAGCGTGGGCCCAAAAGTTCGGTGTCGATATTCTCGACGGCATTGGGTCAACAGAAATGCTGCACATCTTCGTATCGAATGCTCCTGGCGACGTCCGGTACGGCACCAGCGGCAAGCCGGTGCCCGGCTATAAAGTTCGGTTGGTCGATGAAAGCGGCGCGGATGTCGGCGATGGCGACGTCGGCGAATTGCTGGTCTCAGGCCCGAGTGCTGCGGACGGTTATTGGAACCAACGCGAAAAAAGCCGCGCCACGTTCGAGGGCGGATGGACGCGTTCGGGCGACAAGTACGTGCGCGATGCGGCGGGATACTTCACGTATCAAGGGCGCACCGACGATATGTTCAAGGTATCGGGCATCTGGGTGTCGCCGTTCGAAGTCGAAAGTGCGCTGATCTCGCACGCATCAGTTCTAGAGGCGGCGGTCGTACCGCACGACGATGGCGACGGGCTGATCAAGCCGCGCGCAATCGTGGTGTTGAAGCCGGGAATTGCGGCGGACGAGACGATCGCCAGCGAGCTCAAAGACCACGTCAAAGCAAAAGCGGGCGCATGGAAATACCCGCGCTGGATCGAGTTCACGGATGCTTTGCCCAAGACGGCGACCGGAAAGATCCAGCGATTCAAGCTGCGCGCCTGATGTATTATGCAGTATCTTGCAGTTTTTCTATAAAATTGCGGCTTGACATGCATCATTGCGCATATTACGAATGAGGCCTTGCTAGGCAGGTCACGAATTCGGCGGCCCGTGTGCCGCTGCAACAAGCCGTTAAGGCGCAATCAAACCCCGGGAGCATTCGATGGCAGACGCGACAGCCGCCAAGAAGCGGATCGATTTTCAGACCGATCCTTCCCGCTACCGCCATTGGAAGCTCAAACCGCAGGGAGAGATGGCCGAGCTGATCATGGACATCGACGAGAACGCGGGTCTCTTCGATGGCTATCAGCTGAAGCTTAATTCCTACGATCTCGGCGTCGACATCGAACTGGCGGACGCCGTGCAGCGGCTGCGGTTCGAACATCCGGGCGTGAAGGTCGTGTTGGTCAAATCCGGCAAGGACAAAGTGTTCTGCGCAGGCGCGAATATCCGCATGTTGGCGGGGTCGGCGCACAGCCACAAAGTGAACTTCTGCAAGTTCACCAACGAAACGCGCAACGGCATCGAAGACAGCTCGGACAACTCGGGGCAGAAATTTCTCTGCGTGGTGCGCGGCACGGCCGCTGGCGGCGGGTACGAACTGGCGCTGGCGTGCGACAAAATCATTTTGGCCGACGATGGAAATTCTTCCGTTTCGTTGCCGGAAGTTCCGTTGCTTGCGGTGTTGCCGGGCACGGGCGGACTGACGCGCCTCACCGACAAACGCAAAGTTCGACGCGATTTGTCGGATGCGTTCTGCACGACCGAAGAGGGCGTGAAGGGCAAGCGGGCTGTCGACTGGAGACTGGTCGATCGCGTGGCGACGAACTCGAAGTTCGACGCGGAAGTGGCAGCGATGGTTTCGGAGATGGCGGCCAGCGTCAAGAAACCGGCCAGCAGCAAGGGTATTTCGCTGACGCCGCTCGCTCGCGAAATCGGCGGAGACACGATCACCTACAGCAGCGTGAAAGTCGACATCGATCGCGGGGGGCGCCGCGCGACAGTCACCGTGCTCGGCCCCGACGTTGCGCCGCCCGACACGGCCGATGCCATGCATGCGCTCGGCGATCAGTTCTGGCCGCTGCGCTTGGCGCGCGAACTGGACGACGCCATTCTCGAATTGCGGCTCAACGAGTTGGAGATGGGTACGATCGTCTTCAAATCGCAGGGCGATGCTGGCCGCGTGCTGGCCTTCGACGCGTTCCTCGAGGCTTTGCCGCAGGACTGGCTGGCGTTGGAGATCCGCAACTATTGGAAGCGCGTGCTGAAGCGCATCGACGTCACGTCGCGTTCGCTGGTGGCGACGATCGAACCGGGGTCTTGCTTTGCGGGAACGCTGGCAGAAATCGTGTTTGCCTGCGATCGCAGCTTCATGTTCCAGGGTGCACGCAAGGGTGACAACAAAGGGCTGGCGACACTGATGCTGGCGAGTCAGAATTTCGGCCCCTACCCGATGAGCAACGGCCTGACGCGGCTGCAAACGCGCTTTCTCGGCGAACCCGAGAGCGTGACAGCGGCTGAGGCCACGATGGGCAAATCTCTGGATGCTGCGGCGTGCGAGGATCTTGGTCTGGTGACGACGGCGTTCGACGAGATCGACTGGGACGACGAAGTTCGCATTTTCCTCGAAGAGCGTTCGAGCTTCTCGGCGGACGGGCTCACGGGCATGGAGGCCAATCTGCGCTTCCCGGGTCCAGAGACGATGGAAACAAAAATCTTCGGCCGCTTGACCGCGTGGCAGAACTGGATCTTCCAGCGGCCGAACGCCGTCGGCGCGGATGGCGCGTTAAAGCGCTACGGCTCCGGTGTGAAAGCCGAATTCGACAAGACGCGGGTTTAATTTGCTGCCATCCCGGACGGCAAAACCGGAATTCGATCAGGCACGCGACAGCAATCTGGGAGATCAAAATGCGCAGGAGTACTACGTTACTGGTAGTGGCAGTTTTTGCCGGCCTTTCGATCGACGTCGCGTGCGCGCAGAATGCTCCTGCTCCGTCACACCAGGGTCATCAGCAGAACGCGCCAGCAGCAGCGCAGGCAACAGGCCTGCCTAAAGTCGGGCCACCGACCACCGATGCCGCAAAGGCCTACGAAGCGGCGGCACAGAAAATGCACAAAGACATGGCTTCCGATTATACGAACGACGTTGATGTCGACTTCGTTCGTGGCATGATTCCGCATCATCAAGGTGCCATCGATCAGGCTGAGATTCTTCTCAAGCACAGCACCAATCCGCGGCTCCGCCGACTGGCCGGTGGCATCATCGCTTCGCAGCGCCGCGAAATCCGATTCATGGAGAAATGGCTCAAAGCACGTGCACAGGGCATCACAGAAACGGCCATGCCTGCATGGCTGCGCAACAATCCGTCAACGCTCGACGCTGCGGTGAAATCTGGCGACCGGGAATAAACTGAGCGACAGGGAATGACGTTGAGTTTCATCGATCCTGTCGCACCACAACCGAAGGACCAACCATCATGACCACGTCCCCCACTCCAGCAGGCGCCGTCGATTACTCGACGAAGATTCCGAACAACATCAATCTGGCCGACGACAGCCGCGTTTTGAAAGCGCTGGAGCAATGGCATCCCGGCTATATCGACTGGTGGATGACCATGGGCCCGGAGGGCTTCCAGACATCGGACGTTTATCTACGCACCGCCATCTCGATCGATCCGAAGGGCTGGGCGAAATTCGATTACGTGAAAATGCCCGAATATCGCTGGGGCATTCTGCTGGCGCCGCAAGACGAAAGCCGGCTCGTCAATTTCGGCGCATCGAAGGGCGAGAAGGCGTGGCAGGAAGTGCCGGGCGAACATCGCGCGTCGCTGCGCCGCCTCGTTGTCGTGCAGGGTGATACGGAGCCGGCGTCCGTCGAACAACAGCGCCATCTCGGCACTACCGCGCCGTCGCTCTACGACATGCGCAACCTCTTCCAGGTGAATGTCGAGGAAGGCCGGCACCTGTGGGCGATGGTGTATCTGCTGCACAAATACTTCGGCAAGGACGGTCGCGAGGAAGCGGACGGCCTGCTGCAGCGCCGCTCCGGCGATGCCGACAAACCGCGCATGCTCGGCGCATTCAACGAAGTGACGCCGGATTGGCTGTCGTTCTTCATGTTCACGTTCTTCACCGATCGTGACGGCAAGATGCAGCTCGAGAGCCTCGCGCAATCGGGGTTCGATCCGATGTCGCGCACCTGTCGCTTCATGCTGACGGAAGAGGCGCATCACATGTTCGTCGGCGAGACGGGCGTCAGCCGCGCGATCGAACGCACGTGCGAGGCGATGAAGGCCGCGGGCATCGAAGACCCCTACGACATCAACAAAGTGCGCGCACTCGGCGTGATCGACCTGCCGACCATTCAGAAAAAAGCGAACCTGCACTTCTCGCTGTCCCTGGTTTTGTTCGGGTCGGAGATTTCGACCAACGCTGCCAACTTCGACAGCGGCGGTCTCAAAGGCCGTTACATGGAAACCAAGATCGAGGACGATCACGCGCTGACAACAGCCACCTATCCGGTGCTGAAATTCGTCGACGGG
>JANLYD010000081.1:0-9639 GCA_031365465.1 Hyphomicrobiaceae bacterium | reverse complement strand
CAGCTTCGGCGTCGGCAGCGGAACCATCGCGACGGCGCGAGATGATTTCCGAAACCTTCTTGCCCCGCCGATTAGCGACGCCACGCGGATTTTCCTGATGCTTCAGCGCATCGAACGCGGCGCGAACCAAGTTGTACGGGTTCGTCGAGCCGAGCGACTTGGCAACCACGTCTTGCACGCCGAGCATTTCGAATACGGCACGCGCCGGACCGCCGGCGATGATGCCGGTGCCTGGAGGCGCCGAACGCAGCACGACTTTACCAGCACCATGACGCCCCATGCTGTCGTGATGAAGGGTGCGGCCTTCGCGCAGCGGCACGCGGATCAATCCACGGCGCGCAGCTTCCGTCGCCTTGCGGATCGCTTCAGGCACTTCGCGTGCCTTGCCGTGACCGAAGCCGACGCGGCCCTTCAGATCGCCGACGATGACAAGCGCCGCGAAACCGAAGCGCTTGCCGCCCTTGACGACCTTCGCCACGCGGTTGATGCCAACGAGCTTCTCTTTGAACTCGCTCTCTTCGCGCTCTTCGCCACGTCCGCGATCACGGCTTGGACTACGTGCCACCGGGGTATCCTTTCAGTCTCACAAATTTTATGCGCAACAACCGAGGTCGCGTCGAACTAGAACTTGAGGCCGCCTTCACGCGCACCTTCGGCCAACGCTTTCACGCGGCCATGATAGAGAAACGCGCCGCGGTCGAAGACCACTTCGCTGATGCCGGCCTTGACCGCACGTTCTGCGACCAGTTTGCCGACCGCCGCTGCGGCGGCAACATTCGCGCCAGACTTCTTCGCGGCTTTAACGTCTTTTTCCATCGTCGATGCAGCGACGAGTGTGTGGCCGGCGACGTCGTCGATCACCTGAGCGTAGATGTGCATGCCCGAGCGATGCACGGACAGCCGTGGGCGACCCGCATTGTGCTTCTTGAGATTCTTCCGATTGCGCATCTTGCGCTTCTCGGTCTGATTGAGTTTGCGGACCATTGTCTAATTTCCCGAGGCTCTCGATGGCTTGTGGCGCTTCTAGTCGGAAGCACGCCGGTATGCCAGAACTTACTTCTTCTTGCCTTCCTTGCGGTGGACGTATTCGCCTTTGTAGCGAATGCCCTTGCCCTGATAGGGCTCCGGAGGACGGTAGGAACGGATATCTGCGGCGACCTGGCCGACCAGCTGTTTGTCGATGCCTGACACGGTGATGATTTCCGACTTGGCGCCGGCCACTTTCACTTCCACGCCCTTCGGCACATCGTGCAGAACTTCGTGGCTGAACCCGATCTGCAGGTTCAACTGATCTTTGCCCTTCATCGCCGCGCGATAGCCGACGCCCTGGATTTCCAGGGTGTGCGTGAAGCCGTTGGTCACGCCTTCGATCAAGTTCGCCACCTGCGTGCGTGACATGCCCCACATCGAACGCGCGCGCTTGGACTCGTCGATCGGCGTCACGGTGATCCCCGTGGCATCCTTTGCGACCTTGATCTCTTCCGGCGCCGAGAACGACAGCTCGCCCTTCGGACCCTTCATCTTGACCAGCTGACCTGTCACCGTCGCCGTGATCCCTGACGGGACCGGAACGGGCTTTTTGCCGATGCGCGACATCTTACGAACCTTCAATTTTTGAGAGTGCAGCGGCGAGCGGATAGCGGATTGTAAAATCCAGAACCCAGCTCACTTCGCTATTCGCAACTCACTATTCGCTTCTTCTTAGAATACGTTGCAGAGCACTTCGCCGCCGACGTTTTCTTCCCGCGCCCGCGAATCCGACATCACGCCCTTCGGCGTCGACAGGATCGAGACGCCGAGACCGTTGGCGACCGTTTCCAGATCCTTGACTGGCGAATACACCCGGCGGCCCGGCTTGGACACTCGCGCGATTTCGCGGATGGCCGGCTGGCCGTTGGCGTACTTCAGTTCGATTTCGAGTTCTTTCAAGCCGTTCTTGTGCTCGACCTGCGTGTAACCGCGGATATAGCCCTCGTCGGCAAGCACGTCCAGAACGCGTGCGCGGAGATTGGAAGCGGGGCTCGAAACCTTCGGCCGGCGGCGCATTTGCGCATTCCGGATACGGGTCAGCATATCGCCCAGCGGATCGTTGATCGCCATGGTGGTGTTCTCCTTGCCCCGTTACCAGCTCGACTTGGTCATACCAGGGATCATGCCCTGGCTGGCCAGCTCTCGCAGCTGGTTGCGGCACAGCTTCAGCTTGCGATAATAACCGCGCGACCGACCCGTCACTTCGCAGCGGTTGCGAATGCGTGTCTTCGACGAGTTACGCGGCATCTGCGCCAGCTTGATCGTCGCCTGCATGCGCTCGGGCGCCGACGTCTTCTCATTGCCGATGATCGACTTCAGCTTGGCGCGACGCGCAGCTTTCTGCGCGACCAGCATCCGCCGGTAGTTGTTTTTGTTGATTGAGCTTTGCTTTGCCATCAGGGCCTCCAAGAACCCACTTATCGGAAACTCGATTGTCCGACGACGTCGGACACGCTGCCGAGGTTAAGTTCTACGTCGTTGTGCGGAAGGGAAAATTGAAGTTCTTGAGCAACTCGCGCGCTTCGTCGTCGTTCTTCGCGGTCGTGCACACGATCACGTCCATGCCCCAAATCTCGTCGACGCGATCGTAGTCGATCTCAGGGAACACGATATGCTCTTTCAGACCGAGCGCGTAGTTGCCGCGACCGTCGAAGCTTTTCGGATTGAGGCCACGGAAGTCCTTGACGCGCGGCAATGCCACCGTCACGAACCGGTCCAGGAATTCATACATCCGGTCGCCGCGCAGCGTGACCTTCGCACCGAGCGCCATGCCGTCGCGCACCTTGAATGTGGCGATCGACTTACGAGCGCGCGTCACGACCGGCTTTTGTCCGGCGATCAACGCCAGATCGCCTGCCGCGTTCTCGACTTTCTTGCGATCGTTGACCGCTTCGCCGACGCCCATGTTGAGCACGATCTTGTCCAGCTTCGGAATTTGCATCCCGTTCGAATAGCCGAACTTCTCGGTCATCGCTTTGCGCACGACCTGCTCATAGAGCGCCTTCATGCGCGGCTTGTAGTCTGCTGGACGCGGCTTGGCAGCAACCTTGGCGCCATCGCCCTTCGGCGCGGCCTTCGGCGTCTTTGCGACCTTCTCTTTACCCTTGCCGGCACCCTGAGGCGCGGCACTGGGCGGACGCTTCGCTTTCTTATCGTCGGCCATGGCTTACTTCTTCTCCGGAATCACTTCGCCCGAGCGGCGGGCGACACGGACTTTGGTGCCGTCTTCGAGGGTCTTGAAGCCGATACGGGTCGGCTTGCCGTCCTTCGGATCTTCGAGTGCGATGTTGGACAGATGGATCGGTCCCTCTTTCGAGATGATCCCGCCCTGCTCCGTCTGCGTCTGCTTCTGATGCTTGCGCACCATGTTCACGCCGCGCACGAACGCACGGTCTTCCTTCGGCACCACGCGGATGACTTCGCCCTGCTTGCCCTTGTCACGACCGGACAACACAACGACGCGGTCGCCCTTTTTGATCTTGGCGGCGCTCATTACAGAACCTCCGGAGCCAGCGAGACGATCTTCATGTGGTTGCGCGAGCGCAGCTCACGTGTGACCGGTCCGAAAATGCGGGTTCCGACAGGCTCGCCCTGCGGATTGATCAGCACCGCAGCATTGCGATCGAAGCGGATCAGCGAGCCGTCGGCGCGGCGAACGCCCTTGGCGGTACGCACGACCACGGCCTTCATCACTTGACCTTTCTTGACGCGCCCACGCGGGATCGCATCGCGGATCGACACGACGATGGTGTCACCAACCGTTGCGTACTTGCGCTTCGAGCCGCCGAGCACCTTGATGCACTGCACGCGCTTTGCACCCGAATTATCTGCCACGTCGAGCGTGGTTTCCATCTGGATCATCGAACCAGTCCTTCTACCGGACACCGCCGATCTGAGCATGCCGGATTATCCGGCGGCTCATCTGTGCGAGTCCCATTCCCGTCGTTAGTCGTTCGTCCCGCGCACCGACGTTTGCGCCGCAGGAAATCTGGTCCGACCACCGCGTTACCGCTCAGGCCGTATCAATCGTTCAGGCTTTAGGCTCGTTGATCACGATCCAGCGCTTCAACTTAGAAATCGGCGCCGTCTCTTCGATCCGCACGATGTCGCCGACCTTTTTGCCGGACTCGTCGTGCGCATGATATTTCTTCGACCGCCGCACCGTTTTCTTGAACAACGGATGCGTATAGCGGCGTTCCACCGACACGACCACGGTGTTGGTGTTCTTGTCGGAAACGACGGTGCCCTGCAGAATGCGCTTTGGCATGTTCTCTTGTCCTTTTAGGCCTTGGCGCCAGAAGATTTTGCACCTGTACGCTTCGCCTGGGCGATCGTCTTCAGGCGGGCGATGTCGCGACGCACTTCGCGCACGCGGGCGGTGTTTTCGAGCTGCCCCGACGCGCGCTGAAAGCGCATGTTGAACTGCTCTTTCTTCATTTTGACGAGCTGGTCATCCAACTGGTCAAGGCTCATGTCGCGGAATTCTGCGGCTTTCATCGGCACCGCGTGCACTGCGCACGCTCCCTTACAAATTTCTGTCTAGCGCTGTCCTGCGTGCACTTCGCTGTGCCGTATCGCATCACGGCTGGCGCGTCACGACCCGCGTCTTGATCGGCAGTTTTGCCGCACCCAGAGCCAGCGCCTCTCGAGCGATGGCATCGGACACGCCGTCCAGCTCGAACATGATGCGGCCCGGCTTCACCCGTGCCACCCACAGTTCGATCCCGCCCTTGCCCGAACCCATTCGGACTTCGGCCGGCTTCTTCGTCACCGGCACGTCCGGAAAGATCCGGATCCAGACGCGACCTGCGCGCTTCATATGGCGCGTGATCGCGCGGCGAGCCGCTTCGATCTGGCGCGCCGTCAGGCGCTCCGGCGCCGCCGCCTTCAAGCCGTGGCTGCCGAAGTTCAGCGTCGTGCCGCCCTTCGCCTGGCCATGGATTCGGCCCTTGAAGGCCTTGCGGAACTTAGTACGTTTCGGTTGCAGCATCGTTCTTACCTTGGACGTCTATGGACTGCGCCACGCTAGAACAGGCTCAGTGCGTCTTTATCTTCAAGTCCGGTCGCCCTGGCGTTCGCCACCACGATCGCCACGGTCACGGCGCGGACGGTCGCCACGATCGCCGCGGTCGTCACGACGGCCACCGCCGCCCTCTTGGCTTTCGAGCGACTTGCGCTCTGACGCCATCGGATCGTGCTCGATGATTTCGCCTTTGAAGATCCAGACTTTGATACCGATGATGCCGTAAGCGGTCTGTGCCTTGCCGTAACCGAAATCGATGTCGGCGCGCAGCGTGTGCAACGGCACCCGGCCTTCACGATACCACTCGAGGCGCGCAATTTCAGCGCCACCCAGGCGGCCCGACACATTGATACGAATACCGAGCGCACCGAGGCGCAGAGCAGACTGCACCGAACGCTTCATCGCACGGCGGAACGCCACGCGGCGCTCCAACTGCTGCGCAATGCTTTCGGCCACCAACACGGCATCGATTTCCGGCTTGCGCACTTCGAGAATGTTGAGATGTACCTCCGACGACGTCAGCTTGGCGATCTCGCCGCGCAGCTTTTCGATGTCGCTGCCCTTCTTGCCGATCAACACGCCTGGACGAGCGGTGTGAACGGTCACGCGGCACTTCTTGTGCGGCCGCTCGATCACGACTTTGCTGATGCCGGCCGTGCGCTGATGCTGTCTCACATGCTCGCGGATCGCCATGTCTTCATGCAGCAGCTTACCGTACTCGCTGCCCTTGGCGTACCAACGGCTGTCCCACGTGCGATTGATGCCGAGGCGAAGGCCGACCGGATTGACTTTATGGCCCATTACTTCTGCTCCTCAACGTCTGCCGCTTCCGGCTTCTCGCGAACGATGACCGTCAGCATCGAGAATGGCTTCAGGATCTGGCTCGACTTGCCGCGGCCGCGTGCATGGAATCGCTTCATGACGAGCTGCTTGCCGACGAATGCCTCGGCGACGATCAGATCGTCGGGATCGAGATGATGATTGTTTTCCGCGTTCGCCACCGCAGACTTGACACACTTGCGCACGTCCTCGGCGATCCGCTTGCGCGAGAACTCGAGTTCGGCGAGCGCTTTGTCGACCTTCTTGCCGCGGATCATCGCAGCCACCAGGTTGAGCTTCTGTGGCGAGACGCGCAGGCTCGACACGACGGCTTTCGCCTCGTTGTCGGCCTCGGAGCGCGGACGTTTCGGCTTGCCCATATTACTTGCCCTTCACGGATTTCTTGTCACCACCGTGACCCTGGAATGTGCGCGTCGGCGCGAACTCGCCGAGCTTATGGCCGATCATGTCCTCGGAGATGTTCACCGGGATATGCTTATGGCCATTGTGCACCCCAAAGATGAGGCCGACGAACTGCGGCAGCACGGTCGAACGGCGGCTCCACGTCTTGATGACCTCGCTGCGGCCACCGGCGCGCACCTTCTCGGCCTTCTTGACGAGATAACCGTCGACGAACGGACCTTTCCAAACTGAGCGTGACATGAGTGATCCCTAGCCCTGTGGCTTAACCTTTGGTCGCGTGACGGCTGCGAACGATGAAGCGATCCGTCGTCTTGTTCTTGCGTGTCTTGTAGCCCTTCGTGGGCTTGCCCCACGGCGTGGCCCAATGCTTACCGCCATTGGTCCGGCCACCGTTCGGATGGTCGACGGGGTTCATGGTGATCGAACGCACCGTCGGACGAGTGCCCTTCCAGCGAGTACGACCAGCTTTCGCGGTCACTTCGTTGGTATGATCTGGGTTTGAAACCGCGCCGATCGACGCCATGCATTCGGCACGTACGCGACGTGTTTCCCCCGAATTGAGCCTGACGATCGCCCAACCGGAGTCGCGACCGACGAGCTGTGCGTAAGCACCGGCCGAGCGTGCCATCTTACCACCGCCCGCAGGCTTCAATTCGATGTTGTGCACGATCGTGCCGATCGGCATCGACGCGAGTTGCATCGCATTACCCGGCTTCACGTCGGCCGTAATGCCCGACACGACCTGATCGCCGACAGCCAGACGCTGCGGCGCGAGGATGTAAGCGCGATGCCCGTCCGTGTACTTGATCAGCGCGATGAACGCCGTGCGGTTCGGATCGTACTCCAACCGCTCCACGGTCGCCGGCATGTCATGCTTGCGGCGCTTGAAATCGATGATGCGATACGACTGCTTATGCCCGCCGCCGATGTGACGCGTGGTAATCCGGCCGTAGTTGTTGCGCCCACCGGTCTTCGACTTGCCCTCGGTGAGGATCTTGAGCGGATCGCCCTTCCACAGACCACTACGATCGACCTGCACCAACTGGCGCAGGCTCGGCGTGGTCGGACGGTATGTTTTCAATGCCATGACGCGTCAATCCTAAATGCCTTGCCGACCCGGGCTCAAAGCCCTGTGGTCACATCGATCGTGTGGCCGCCTTCGAGCGTCACGATCGCCTTCTTGGTGTCGCTCTGGATCGCGCGAATTCCGCGGAACGCCTTGAGCTTGCCCTTGCGCACGATCGTGTTGACCGCCTTGACCTTGACCTTGAACAGCGCCTCGACGGCGGCCTTGATCTGCGGCTTGGTGGCGGCGCGAGCGACCTTGAAGATCACCTGATTGTGCTCCGATACCAGCGTCGATTTTTCGGTGATGACCGGCGACAGAATCACGTCGTAGTGGGATGGTTTTGCCATTGTCGTTATTCCCTGCGATCCTTACTTGAAGCGGGCTTCGAGGGCTGCCACCGCAGCCTTCGTCAGCACGAGCTTTTCGCGCCGCAGTATGTCGTACACGTTGATGCCTTGGACCGGCAGCACGTCGATGTGCGGAATGTTGCGGGCAGCGCGGCGGAACTCGGCCTGGATCTCGGCGCCGTCGATCAACAGAGCGTTTTTGAGACCCATCTTCGCAAAGCGCGTCTTCAGCGCCGCCGTTTTTCCATCCGCCGACGTTGCGACGTCCAGCACGATGATCTCGCCAGCTTTCGCCTTGGCCGACAGCGCGTGCTTCAATGCGAGCGCACGAACTTTCTTTGGCAAGTCGATCGCATGGTCGCGCGGCTTGGGACCGAACGCCTTGCCGCCACCGCGCCATTGCGGAACCGATTTGTCACCATGACGAGCGCCACCGGTGCCCTTCTGCTTGTACATCTTCTTGCCGGTGACGTTGATCTCCGACCGGTCCTTCGTCGCATGCGTACCCGCACGGCGCTTTAGTTGCTGATAGCGCACCATGCGGTGGATCAGGTCCTGGCGCACCTCGAGGCCGTAGATCTCGTCCTTCAGGTCGATATCGCCAGCAGTGCCGGCGTCGAGTGTCGTGACAGTCGCCTTCATGACGCTTTCTCCGCGTTGGCTGCGGGAGCAGCGCCCTTGCGGAATGCGCCGGGCTTCGGCGCATCCTTGTGCAGCGGACGCTTCACCGCGTCGCGCACGAATACCCAGCCGCCCTTGGAGCCCGGCACTGCGCCGCGCACCAGCAATAAGCCTTTGTCGACGTCCGTCTTGACCACTTCGAGGTTGAGCGTCGTAACGCGCTCGTCACCCATGTGGCCGGCCATCTTCTTGCCTTTGAACACCTTGCCCGGATCCTGCCGTTGGCCGGTCGAACCGAGCGCACGATGCGTGACGGACACGCCGTGAGTGGCGCGCATGCCGCCGAAGTTCCAGCGCTTCATGGCGCCGGCGAAGCCTTTGCCCTGTGTGTCGCCGGTAACGTCGACCATCTGCCCTTTGACATAATGATCAGCCGTGATTTCCGAACCGACTTCGATCAGGTTCTCAGCGCTGACGCGGAATTCCGCAACCGTGCGCTTCGGCTCCACCTTGGCGATGGCAAAGTTCTGCCGCTCCGCCTTGGTGACGCGGCTGACCTTGCGGGTGCCGGCGCCGAGTTGCAGCGCGACGTAGCCGTTCTTTTCTTCAGTGCGGTGGGCGATCACCTGGACGTTGTCCAGCTTCAGCACGGTCACAGGAATATGTTCCCCGTTTTCCGTGAAGATGCGGGTCATGCCCACCTTCTGCGCTATCACTCCGGAACGCATCTCCGGCATTCCTTTCCTGCTATTGGATCGTACCCGTGACGTGGTCGCGGGCAGAGGATCCGAAAAAATCCCGCGCAGTGGTCCTGATCGGAGCCTCTGCGTAAACGAAAAGGCTTACAGCTTGATTTCGACGTCCACACCGGCGGCGAGATCGAGCTTCATGAGCGCATCGACCGTCTGCGGTGTCGGATCGACGATCTCGAGCATCCGCTTGTGCGTCCGCATCTCGAACTGCTCGCGGCTTTTCTTGTCGATGTGCGGCGAGCGGTTGACCGTGAACTTCTCGATGCGCGTCGGCAGCGGGATCGGCCCGCGAACCTCTGCGCCCGTGCGTTTCGCAGTGTTGACGATCTCGCGTGTCGACGAATCGAGTACGCGATGATCGAACGCTTTCAGACGGATGCGGATGTTTTGCGTCATGACGAAATCTTGACCTTGCAGACAGCAGCTACGGAACGGCAACGGGACCAGACACGCAGACCAGGCACACGCCCGGTCCCCGGATGCTTACTCCGTGATGCTTGCCACGACGCCGGCGCCGACGGTGCGGCCGCCTTCACGGATGGCGAAGCGGAGCTT
>JANLYD010000079.1:0-1785 GCA_031365465.1 Hyphomicrobiaceae bacterium | reverse complement strand
CGTCACCTGGCCGCGTGGGATCGGCCGCGCGGCGGTACGCTGCATCTGCGCGTCGATGTCGGCGTCGTACCACATGTTCAGCGCACCCGAGGCGCCCGCGCCGATCGTGATGCACAGGATCGCAATGAACGCCATCGCCGGATGAATATGACCCGGGGCCGCCACCATACCAACGACCGCCGTGAATACCACCAGCGCCATCACGCGCGGCTTCATCAACGCGACATAGTCGCTGACGTTACCGCCAAGCGGCACAGGGTGCACGGCTTCAGACGTGGATGTTGCGTTCAACATGGGCGTTTACACGGGCTCAGATCGTCCATTTTCGAGCTGCGTTCTGGCACACCACCGCCAGACCGGCAATGCGGCGGAAAGGCCAATTCCGGCTTTTTTGGAGGAGGTGCAACTAGAGTTGCAACGCGAGCCGCAGTCCGGCGTCGATGTCCCGCATGAGGGAGAGCGGAACGGTGCCGATCTGCCGGATTAGAAGTTGCCGGTCTATCGCACCGGTTTGAGTCACATTTGCCACTGAATCCCGAGCCAGCCCCGTGATTGGTGCCGGCAAGATAACATTTCCTGCATGCCGAGCGTGCTGCATGTTTGAAAATACAGACGTTACGATAATCGTATTCAGCTTTGTACTGTTAAAGCGGTCCGACGACACGATAACGCACGGGCGCTCATAGCCGGGTGCAGATCCAATGGGGACGCCAAGGTCGACCCACCAGATCTCTCCGCGTTTCACCACTTGCCCCCGTCTCTCTCGAATTGACGTCGCATCTGATGAAGGAACGCAGGATCGGCCTCAATCGGCCCATCTTCCGCGATTGCGGCATTGATCTGCGCCGTGATCGCCTCGTCCTTCAGCCGCTCAAGGTGCTCCCGCAACGCCTTTGCGTAAAGCGCGCTGCGCGACAGCTTGAGTTCCTCGGCGACCTTCTCGGCCGCCAGGAACAGATCGTCGGGGATTGATATGGCGGTTTTCATACCCAAAGTATGACCTAGGGTATGACTTCGGTCAAGCGCCGTGGCTCAACTCCCCGTATACTTCACCGAACACCCATAGGACCGCGTTTGGCTCGGGGTCATGGACTTGCCTGCGGCCACGGCGGCAAGGGCGTCGCGCACGTAGTTGCGCGCCTTCGGGATATCGCCCTGGTTCGACGATGGCTTGTCATCGATAGCGCCTGCGTAAGCCAGAATGCCATCGGGGGCGATGACGAACATATGCGGCGTTGCGGTTGCGCCGTAGGCCTTGCCAATCGTACCTGCGGCATCGAGCAGCACGGCGGTCGGCTTGGCCTTACGGTCATCGGTCAGCTTGTTGGCTTCGAGGCCCTCGACGAAGCCCTGTTTGCCGCGCGCCGACGAGGCGACGGTGAGCCAGACGACACCCGCGCCGGTCGCCTCGCGCTGCAGACTTTGCATGTTGCCCGCGCCATAGTGTTTGCGGACGTAGGGGCACTCGTGATTGGTCCATTCGAGCACGACGGTTTTGCCCTTCAAGGCTGACAGCGTGACCGGCTTGCCGTTGCTGTCGACGGCCGTGAAATCGGGCGCGGGCCGGCCTGGGATGGCCTCGGCAAAAGCCAGGCCCGGTACAGCAGCCAGCAACGCGACAGCAAGAAGGGTGCGACGGATCATGGGGCATCTCCGCAGTTCGGGAACTGCTGGGACAGTAGGCCGTGATCAAACGCGGGGAAAGTCGCAATTTTTTGAGTCGCAATTTTTTGAGGGGTGGTTGCATGACACCGGGGTCAGACCGGAAACTAATCGAGAGCCGGC
>JANLYD010000002.1:0-14625 GCA_031365465.1 Hyphomicrobiaceae bacterium | reverse complement strand
CCGCTTTGTTCGGTGTGCCCGGACGCACGCAGATGGTGGGCAGGCGAATGCCGATGCCGTCGAGCATGCCCTTGCGCGTATAGTCGGCCAGCAGCAGTTCGCCGATCGCCTTCTGCGTGCCGTAGCTGGTCAGCGGTGTGGTGAAAAACTCGTCGCCGATCTTGTCGGGGAACGGCGCGCCGAACACCGCGATCGAACTTGTGAAGACCACGCGCGGCTTCTTGGCCTCGTTTGCATACGTGTGCCGCACGCTTTCGAGCAGGTTCTGCGTGCCCAGCAGATTGATGCGATAGCCCTTGTCGAACTCCTGCTCGGCTTCTCCCGAAACGATTGCCGCCAAATGGAAAATGACATCAGGCTTGCTCGCGACCAGCTTGTCGGTCTCGCCCTTGGCCGGCAGATCGCCGGTGGCGGTGTGCACCTTGAACTTTGCGCCTTTTGGTGCCGCCGGCGCGACGACGTCGTACATCGTGAGTTCCGATATTTCGCGGCCACCGAGCGTGCCGTCCTTGGCCAGCCGCTCGCTGAGTTTGCGGCCGACCATGCCCGCGCCGCCGATGATCAGAACCTTCATGGTGTCTCTCCAATGTGTTTTGCCGGGAGACAATCACAGCCGGCCGCGCCTGTCATCAGCCCAGTCGCATCAGCCCAATCGCTTTTCGATCGTCAGCAGCTCTGCTATCTCTGCAGCTCTCCATTTGCGTTTCCCAGCGAGGCTCCGCATGCGCAAGACGAAAACCCGAGATGGTGCCGATGGACGTGCCGTGCACGACGTCGGCGGGCTCGACTTCGGCGCCATCGATCGCAGCGAACACGATCTGGCACAGTGGGAAAAGCGCGTCGATGCAATGATGATCCTGCTCTATTCCAAGAAGGGGCTGTGGACCGTCGACGCGATGCGCCGAACGATCGAAGACTATGGCGAGCAGACCTACGACAAGACCACGTATTATGAAAAGTGGATGCGCGCGATGCGCAACCTGCTGGTCGAACAGGAGGTCATGAGCCGCGCCGAGATCGACGCCAAGATGATTGAAGTGGCCGAGCGTCATCGCGCAGCGGGCCGCAAGGTGCCGACGCACAAGGCGTCGTGGTCGTGAGTGGAGCGATGCGCGAAACCCGCTTCAAACCTGGTGATCTCGTCCGTGTCGACGACCGCGACATCGCCGGCCATTGCCGCGCGCCGTGGTATTTGCGCGGGCAAACCGGTGTGGTCGCCGAAATCCTCGGCGGTTTTCGCGATCCCGAGCGACTGGCCTATCATCGGCCGGGGGTGCCGCGTCAAATCCTCTACGTCGTGCGCTTCATGCAAACCGATTTATGGGACGCCTATCCCGGGCCAGCGCGGGATCGCCTCGATGCCGATATCTCCGAGAATTGGCTAGTGACAGCAGTGCCCGCCAAGCGAAAGGCCAGGACGCCATGACGCACGAACACGACCATGATCACGACCATGATCACGACCATGACCATTCGCACGGCGATCACGGCCACGATCATCACCACGACGGACACGACCCGCACGCCCCGCAGCGCGATCATGACGCCGGGCCGATGGGCGTCTACGAGGTGATGGAAGCGGCGGTGCGGCTGCTGCTCGTCGAGAAAGGCATCCTCACCGAGGCCGAGATCGCAGCCCAGATCGATCTGATCGACAGCCGCTCACCCGCACTCGGGGCGAAAGTGATCGCGCGCGCGTGGGTGGACGCCGGTTTCAAGGAGCGGCTGCTAGCGGATTGTCGTGCGGCCTGCCGCGAGATGGAAATCGACATCGGCCAGATCGCCGAATTCAAGGTCGTGGAGAATACGCCGGCAGTGCACAACGTCATCGTCTGCACGCTCTGCTCGTGCTATCCGAAGTTGCTGCTGGGGATCCCGCCGGCGTGGTACAAAAACCTAGCCTATCGCTCCCGCACCGTCGCCGATCCGCGCGGCGTATTGGCCGAATTCGGTGTCAAAGTGCCGAAATCGCAGGAAGTACGGGTACACGATTCGACCGCCGATCTGCGCTATATCGTGCTGCCGATGCGTCCTGAAAAGACGGACACCCTCGACGAAAACCAGCTTGCAGCGCTGATATCGCGGGACGCGATGATCGGCGTGGCACTCGCGCGCGCGCCCTAACGAGAGCCATGAGAGGGTCGAGAATACACGCCAGGGCTGCACACTTGTGGTGGGTAACTCCGCATATTTGGTGTCGCACCCCGGCGAATGGCCTTGCGTCAAATTGCGGACGTGATCATCATGTCGCCCACTTGGCCGGATGCGGCCGCGCTACTTACGGCCGAGCTGCCGCCAGCCGCCGCTCCGGTAGAACTGTTTGAAAAGGTTTTCATGATCGGCGTCGTAATCGTCACGCATGGCGGGTTGGCGCACGAATTCCGTGCGGCGCTGGAGCATGTCGTCGGCCGGCAGGAGTTGCTGGAGACGCTTTCCATCGGCCCGGAGGACGACATGGAAGCGCGACGCGCCGAACTGGTCGCAGCCATCCAGCGCGTGACCGCCGACAAAGGCGTCATCGTCATGACCGACATGTTCGGTGGAACCCCTTCCAACTTGGCGATCAACGTGATGGACGAAACCGGGGCCGAAGTAATTGCCGGCATCAATCTGCCGATGCTGATAAAGCTCGCGACTGCGCGCAAGGATCTCGGGCTGACGCAAGCCGTGACTGCCGCCAAAGACGCCGGCCGCAAATATATCAGCGTCGCCAGCCAAGTTTTGTCGGGCGAGGGTTGAACGCGCGCTTCGCGGTCGTTTCGCTTATATCAGGTGGCCGGGGGACGTATGGAGGACAGCGAAAGTGTGGACGGGATGCGTCCGGCGGCAGAAGCCGTGATCTGCAACCGTAAAGGCTTGCATGCGCGCGCGTCCGCGAAATTCGTCAAGCTCGCCGAAACCTTCAACGCCAACGTCCGCGTCACCCGCGATGGGCAAACCGTCGGCGGCACTTCGATCATGGGGCTGATGATGCTTGGTGCTTCAAAGGGTACGAAGATCCATCTCGAAGCCGATGGGCCGGAAGCGCCCGAAGCTCTCGAGGCACTCGTGGCGCTCATCGTCGATGGCTTTGGCGAAGATAAATGACGGCCACAGCGGAATGACCGTCACTCAGAAATGCGACACCCCGCAGCAGCTATGAAGCCGCTACGGGGTGCCATTGCTTTAGGCTACCGGCGGCACGAACTCGTGCCACGCGCTCGATATCAGCCCGACACGCGGATCTGCGCGATTTTCAGAGCGATATCTCTGAAGGCTGCGCGCAAAGCGTCGCCGGTCGAAGCGTTGTAGAAGTGGCTGGTATCCGTCGCGCAGTTCGTCAGCAACGTTTGAGCGCTTGAACTCAGTCCACTTCCGAACGCCACGGTATAGACTTCGACGCCCTTTGTTTTCATCGCCGTACACAGAGCCGTCGCTTGATTTCCGGCGCTGTCGTTGGCAGCACTGCCCCCAAAGTCCGTCATCGTGCCGCCGCTGGTGTATTCCGTATTGTAGTCACCGTCGGTCATCAGAATTGCGATTTTCTTGAGTTTTTGCAGCGTCGGATCACCGACCTTGGTGTTGACGTTGTAGGCTGCATCGTAGGCGGCGGCCGCATTCGCCGCTGGCCAGAGGGAATTCCAGTTGGGCGACAGCATGTACCAAGCCCAAGCAGTACCAATCTGTCCGGCCGTACCGCCACTGGCGGAAAGGCTGTCGATCAACGAGTTGAGGACTGTTTTATTGGTGGTCAGTGGCTGCGCCGCCGAACCGGAGGTGCAAGTGTTGCCCCAGTTCGTATAGAGCCAGGCGGGCAATACGTAGTTGCCGCTGCCGGGGGCGACATCGGTGTACTTGTTGGTGCCGGTGCGCTCGGCAACGCAATACTGGCCCGCATAACGGCCGAAGGTGTAGCCATTGTACGACTTGGTCGTCGACGAGGCCGGCGGTGCAAGACCCGTCGCCAACTGGTACGCCGATGATGTCGGCAAGCGCACTTCCTGCGAGAAGGGCGTGATGGCGATGCGCGACGTCTGCTTGGTCTGATCTGACCAGATGAGAATATCGACCGCGTCTTTTGCAGCCGACTTCAGATCGGTCAGTTTCTGCCCGGCCATCGAGCCCGTGATATCGAGCATGAACGATGTCTCGATCGAATAGCCGATATTGCTGCCGCCAACCGCAACGGTGGTCGACGTCGTCGTCACCACCTTTTGGCAAGTCCACCAGCTTCTGACGCAAGCCGATGGCGCCGAAGCGTCCGCAGCCCGGGGCGAGATCATCTGGCCAACCGCTGCGAAGGGTGTGGGCACCCAGCTCGTTGCGGTCCACGTGAAGGTGGTCTTGCTGGCGTTAGTTACCATGGGAGACAAGCTTTTCGAGGTGACGAAAGGCATGGTCACGGCGTTGAAATAGTTCGACGCGGCGCTTTCCGCAGCGGATTGCAAGTTGCTGCTGTTGGTTTGCGCGGCGCGGGCACCCGATAGAGCCGCGGCGTCCAGGGCGGTTTGCATGCGCGCCTTGACCGTGACCATGCGGCTGTAATCGACCGCGACGCCAGTCATCATGATGACCGGAAAGATCGAAAGCGCAAAGATGATCGCAGTCGAGCCGCGTTCGTCTGCATTCAAACGCGCGAACACCGACGGCGTTCGCGGGCAGTCTGAAATGACTGCAGATACCTTCTCGACATGTGGCGATGCCGACAATTTCGGCGCCACCATCTTTGACGATGGTTTTGTTACGCGGGTCACGTGGATGCCTCCTGCATCAATTACTGCAAAGGCCAAACTAATCCAATCGAATTTCTACCGAATGAAGTAATTCATTCGAATTTTATATATGTTTCAAATTCATATAATGAATTTTAATAAATTACTGGACATAATCTACAGACAATATTTACCCTGGCGGCTGCCCTCCCCGGGCCGTACGAACGTCAATGTCGTCCAGGAAGGGCCAGCACCGGAGACGGCACCCTAATCAACGCATTGAAATCAATAATTTTTTGCACCTTGAAATCAGCCACAATGAGGACATAACGAAATCTTTATGTCTTTATTGCCATGGCCACCCGTATCCGCTATACGCAGCGCCATCGCGTCGGTACGGTGGAAACTCCGTGCACGACACTTGATGCCACGTCCGGTCGCAGACACTATTTTCCGCGTTTTTGCGGAAAAAATCGACCGATCCGTGGACAGATCACCTTCAAGACTGCCCACATCAAGCTCAATCACATCAATCGCACGGAGTGCCCGCATGTCCACCGCTCACGACTACATCGTCAAAGATATCGGGCTCGCAGCCTTCGGCCGCAAGGAATTGGCGATTGCCGAAACCGAAATGCCCGGCTTGATGGCTACCCGTAAGGAATACGGCGCTTCAAAGCCGCTCAAAGGTGCGCGCATCGCCGGCTCGCTCCACATGACCATCCAGACCGCCGTGCTGATCGAAACGCTGGCGGCCCTCGGCGCCGAAATCCGCTGGGTGTCGTGCAATATCTATTCGACGCAGGATCATGCCGCAGCAGCCATTGCCGCAGCCGGCATCCCTGTGTTCGCCGTGAAGGGTGAAACGCTGGAAGAATACTGGGACTACACCGCGCGCCTGTTCGACTGGCACGGCGGCGGCATGCCCAACATGATCCTCGACGACGGCGGCGATGCCACCATGTTCGTGCATCTCGGCTTGCGCGCCGAGAATGGCGATACCGCATTCCTCGACAAGCCGGGCTCCGAGGAAGAGATCGTTTTCTTCAAGCTGCTCAAGAAAACCCTGAAAGAGAAGCCCAAAGGATGGTTCGCTGAACTCGCCAAGTCCATTCGCGGCGTCTCCGAGGAAACCACCACCGGCGTGCATCGCCTGTATCAGATGGAGAAGGAAGGCAAGCTGCTGTTCCCCGCCATCAACGTCAACGATTCCGTCACCAAGTCGAAGTTCGACAACCTCTATGGTTGCCGCGAAAGCCTCGTGGACGGCATCCGTCGCGGTACCGACGTCATGATGTCCGGCAAAGTTGCCATGGTCGCCGGCTTCGGCGATGTCGGCAAAGGCTCCGCCGCCTCGCTCCGCCAGGCCGGTTGCCGCGTCATGGTATCTGAGATCGATCCCATCTGTGCGCTGCAGGCCGCCATGGAAGGCTATGAAGTCACCACCATGGAAGACGCCGTCAAGCGCGCCGACATCTTCGTGACCGCCACCGGCAACAAGGACGTCATCACCGCCGACCACATGCGCGGCATGAAGGATCGCGCCATCGTCTGCAACATCGGCCACTTCGACAACGAGATCGACGTCGCCGGCCTCAAGAACCACAAGTGGCACAACGTCAAGCCGCAGGTGGACGAAATCGAGTTCGCCGACGGCAAGCGCATCCTCTTGTTGTCGGAAGGCCGGTTGGTCAACCTCGGCAATGCGATGGGCCACCCCTCGTTCGTCATGAGCGCGTCGTTCACCAATCAGACCCTTGCGCAGATTGAACTGTGGACCAAGAAGGACAGCGGCGCCTACGCCAAGAAGGTTTACACGCTGCCAAAGCATCTCGACGAGAAGGTCGCGCGACTGCATCTGGCAAAGATCGGGGTCAAGTTGACCACGCTGACGCCGGCTCAGGCCGACTACATCGGCGTCAAGTCCGACGGCCCCTACAAGGCCGATCAATATCGCTACTGATATAGTCAGCCGTTCCAGGTCGACGCATCTCCTCCTCTCTCCGTTTGAACGGGGAGAGGGGCGTTTCCTCGGCCGAGCCCTTGAACATCAACGGCGCTTCTTGTCGATCAGCACATCTTGTTGCCACCGGCTGGGCGCCTTGTCCGCTCGATGGATGCATCCCGGCCAACAGCACGGCCGTCGCTTTCCTTCCAGCAGCTCTTCACAGGTTCTTTGAATCCGGCGCTGCCGCGTGGCGGCTTGCTTGGCATCGTCAACCCAGCACACGAACTCGTTGCGGGCGATCGGGGTCAGGCTCTGCCACAGCCCGAAGACCGTGCCATCCCTCATGATCGCATCGCGCAGGTCGTCCTGGACTCGATGTACGGTGCCGTGAAGGATCGATTTTCCCATAGCTTGATTTAAACTGTTCGGCTGGCCGAAACAATCGGCCGGAGTGGTGCCCGCGGCCTGTTTGCTTCGCAAGCAAGGGCTCGCCCTCGCGCTCCCACCGGAGGGCACCCCCCTCCGGACCGCCCTTTTTTTGTGTTACCGGCCTAACGGCCGCAGCGCCAGAAGGCCGAGCAAGGGACCAGGCAATAGCAAGAGGAAGATCAAGCGGGCACCGACGACCTCCATCGCGGTGCTCAACAGCTGGATGCTGACGATCGTGATCGCAAAGCCGATCGAGGTGACGATCGTCAGCGCGGAGCCAACGCGATCAGCCGGCGCGAACTGGGCATTGAGTGCGGAAAACTGTGGCGAATCGCCAACGACGGCGACGCCCCAGATCGTCAGGAATGCGATGAACACCGGCAGCGGTGCGTCGAACAGCAGCGGCGAGACGAGGCAGCACACACCTGACACGGCGAGTTGTATCCACGCGACCCGTAAGCTGCCCACACGCTGCGACAGCACGCCGCCGGCGACGCACCCCACGGCACCTGCCGCGATGATCGCGAAAGCACACAGCGACACGTCGATGCCAGCAGGCGGCAGGCGCGCATTGTAGGCGCGCAAGACCCACGGCAGAAAGGCCCAGAACGCATAGAGTTCCCACATGTGCCCGAAGTAGCCGAACGACGACGCGCGAAACTTGGGCACGCGGAATATCGTCGCGAGCGCCGTAAGATCGAACGTCGCGGCCGCCTTGAGATAGGGTCCGTCCGGCACCAACGCCCACATGATGACGCCGCCGAGCGCTGCCAGCATCGAGACCGCCAACAGAACCGCTTGCCACGGCAGCGCCTGACCAACACCGCGCAGCAGATGCGGGAAGGCAGTGCCCAGCACTAACGCACCGACCAGATATCCGAGCGCCTTACCGAGATCCTTTTGGAACCAGCCCGCCGCGATCTTCATACCGACCGGATAAACGCCCGCCAGAAAGAACCCGGCCGCAAAGCGCAAGATCAGCAACGCCGACAGGCTCCTGTCGACAAGGCAGACAGCCGCTGTACACAGAGCATCAAGCAACGAGCAGGCACAGAAAATCTTACGCGGCGAGTAGCGGTCCGCGATCGCCAGTGCCGCAAACACCAACGTGCCCGCGATGAAGCCGATCTGCACCGACGCGGTCACTTGGCCCAAGGCCGCGTTCGAAAGCCCCCACGCAAGTTGCAGATCCGGCAACACCGCGTTGGCGGCAAACCACAACGACGTGCCGAGGAATTGAGACAGCACGATCGGCGGCAACATCCGGCGAGACGTAAGTGGCAGATGCATTGCGCCTCGAAGCGTGTTGCGTTACCGCTGATAACTTGTTTTCATCGTCTCGGAGATGATCACACGACGTGCGTAAACTCTACCTCGCCCGGTCGACAATCACACCAGCGACGAACCAAGCTGACACTTGGTGCCAAATTGCTGCTGCCCTCACCGACTTCCGACGCGGCATACTTTGGGAAAACCCTCCACGCGTGATATGAATCGGGTGCGGCTCTGCTTCGGGCCGTTTGACCGCGGCCTTAAGGGGGATGCATGCGACGCTGGATGATGGTCGGCTCTTTTTGTGGGCTGATCGCTGCCGTGACGACGGTTCAGGCCGCCGAACGCGTGGGATACGTCACAGCCGAGAGCCGTTATAGCACGGCCACGATTTCGGCTCCCGTGCGACAGGCATACCGCAGGCTGCAGGTGCAGTTACCGGGCGGCAGTTGGTACGATTGCAACCGCAGCTGTTCGGACACGCTGCGGCGCGAGACCGTCGATTTCTGGCAGACCCACAACGGTACCCGCAACGCCGAAAGCGACGGGCCCGGATACTTCCTATGGCGCAGGTGACGTTGGCGTCCGGCATGTGCCGGATCAACCTCCCGTCGACTTTATTGTGACAATTCATGCATTTGTTGCATTCGGAGGTCGCCATCTGGTTGACCCGGCCAGCAACGGTGGTTAAGTTGCCCGCATGATCGCGAGGGAGCACTGAGTATGGTCGGCAAGACGTTGACGCGCGCAGATTTGGCAGAAGCATTGGTGGACAAGGTAGGTCTGCCTCGCAACGAATCGCAGGATATGGTCGAGATCATCCTCAAGGAGATCGCCGACAGCCTTGCAAAAGGCGAGCAAGTCAAACTGTCGTCGTTCGGTTCGTTCGGCATTCGCTCGAAAGGTGAACGAATCGGCCGCAATCCGAAAACCGGACAGGAAGTGCCGATCACGCCGCGCCGCGTGCTGGTGTTCAAGCCCAGCAACATCATGAAGGAAGCGATCAACGATCAGCTGTCCAAGAAGCCACGTGGCAACGGCAATGGCGCCGTCAAGGCGGGTAAGGTCTAGTGCATCGGCTGCGGCAGGCGTCGAGCGTACCTGCGGTTCCCTTTCCATCGGTTGTTTTCCCGTCGGTTATTTCGCGTAGGCTGTTTTCGCGGCGTTATGCGTTTGATGTCATCAGCGGGACGTTTTTGCCGGGGTGAAGTGGACAATGGCTAAATCGACAGACGCGTTCCGGACCATCGGTGAGGTCTCAGACGATCTCGATGTGCCCAAACACGTGCTGCGATTCTGGGAGGGGAAATTTCCTCAGCTGAAGCCCATGAAACGTGGTGGCGGCCGGCGCTTTTATCGGCCCGAGGACGTGGCGCTGCTACGCGGCATTCACCATCTGCTGCATGATGCCGGCTATACGATCAAGGGTGTGCAGCGCATCCTGCGCGACGACGGCGTGGACGCGGTCAAGACTGCCGCGATGGCTGGCACTCCAGCCGAACATGCCGCACCGGCACCTGCGGTTGCAGCGCGCAAAAGCCGCTCCAGTGCGCCGCCTGCTCCACTTGCTTCAGAACTCTCCTTGGATATCAAGCAGCAGCTGGCGGACCTTGTTCGCGACCTGCAAGCTTGCGTCTCGCTCGCCCGCGTCGGACCGGGTACTGCCGCTGTGGCTCCCGCCGTGGCCCGTCCGGCGGCCGGAAAGCTCAAGCGGTAACCAGCGGGCGGTGCCGGTTCAGCCGGATCTGTGGCACAAAGCAGCCTCGATGTTCAAATACCTACCGCCGTCACCCGCAGCTCTCTGTCCGGGTGCGGCTCATCGGCACGGCCGAGGTTCCATCAGGCGCTTCCGTGGCCGATGCCGACGGAGCCGTCGCCGCGCAACGTTCTTCTTCCAGGCACGATGGAGTGGACCAACGATGCCTGCGCCGATAGCATCCGGCGATCGGCGCTACGAAAGGTATTGGACAAGTGAAAACGTTTCTCAAACGCCTTGCTGGATTGGCCATTGCGGTTGGCGCGATCTGGCTGGTTTTTGTAGCATCGACCAAGGAGGCCCCTTTCAAGAACCTGACCGCCGCCGTTTCGGGCAAACGCGGTGCAGGCGGCGCAGCGGGGGGTGGGGGTGAACAGCCTTCGCCGGTGCTCGTCGGCCAAGCAACCGTCACCGATGTCCCGATTCTGCTCGAAGGCGTGGGCACTGTGAAGGCGCTCAACACCGTTACCGTCAAGGCGCTCGTCGAAGGCAAGATTCTCAAGTTCAACTTCAATGAAGGCGAGTTCGTCAAGAAGGGCGACGTGCTGGCAGAGATCGATCCCGCGCCCTATCAGGCGGCCCTTGATCAGGTTGCCGCGAAAAAGCAGGTCGACGAAGCGCAGTTGGCCACGGCCAAGCGCGATTACGATCGATACGGCCGCGTCACTACGGGCGTCATCGCACAGAAAACCATCGACACGCAGGAAGCGCTCGTCCGTCAGCTCACCGCTCAGGTCGCAGCCGACGCTGCGGCAGTCGCAAGTTCGCAGACGATTCTCGACTACACCAAGGTCATCGCACCCATCAGCGGCCGCACCGGCATCCGCCTGATCGACGCGGGCAACGTCACCCGCACCGGCGACGCCGGCATCGTGGTGTTGACCCAATTGCAGCCGATCACCATTCTCTTCACCCTGCCCCAGCAACAGTTGCCACAGATGTCGAAGGCCATGGCTTTGGGTGCCGTGACGGCCGACGCGATGGACGGCGACAACAAGATTGCGCTCGACAAGGGCCGCGTCACCGTCGTCGACAATCAGGTCGACCAAACCACCGGCACCATCAAGCTGAAGGCAGAATTTCCGAACACCACATTGCAATTGTGGCCGGGGCAATTCGTCAACGTCCGTGTCCTCGTCGACACGTTGAAGCAGGTCGTCGTGGTGCCCACACAGGCCATTCAGCGCGGCCCCGTCGGCGCCTACGTATTTCTCGCGACACCCGAGAACAAGGTGTCCCAACGCGCCGTTACGATCGGCCAGCAGACCGACGCGCAGTCCATCGTGCTGACCGGTGTCGTCGCCGGTGACCGCGTCGTCACCACCGGCTTTGGCCGCCTCCAGGACGGCGGTCGCATCGCAATCACGCCATCCGCTGGCAGCGGTGGGGCCACCCCCGATCAGAAACGCCCAACGCCGCCAGCCGGCGCCTCTGCCGATGGCGCGACGCCGCCGGCGGCTGCGGTCCCTGCCCTTCCCGGCACCGTCGAGGGCGAGCGCCCCCGTCGCGGCGAAGGCAAGCGCCGCGCCGAAGGCGAAAGCCGGCGTCCGCCCGTCAATGTGGAAGCAAAGACCGAAATACCGGTCCCCGCGAGCATCCCGCAATGAGCGATCCGCACGCGCCCGGCAACGGCCGCCCGTCCGACGACGACCCCGACCTCACGCCCACCAGTCATGGTCTGAGCGTGTCCGGTCCGTTCATTCACCGGCCGATCGCGACCACGCTGTTGGCGTTCGCCTGCGTGCTGGCCGGTTGGCTCGGCTATCTATGGCTGCCGGTCTCGTCGCTGCCACAAGTGGATTTCCCGACCATCCAGGTCACCACGCAACTGCCCGGTGCCAATCCCGACACCATGTCGAACCTGGTCACCGCGCCCCTCGAACGCCAGTTCGGCCAAATCCCTGCTTTGACGACGATGACCTCGTCGTCGTCCTATGGCATCAGCCAGATCACGTTGCAGTTCAACCTCGATCGGGATATCGACGCCGCCGCACAGGACGTCCAGGCAGCCATCACCGCTGCGGGTTCGACGCTGCCGCGAACGCTCCCCTATCCGCCGCTGTATTCGAAGGTTAACCCCGCCGACACCGCCATCGTCACGCTCGCGCTCACCTCTGAGACGCTTGCCTTGCGGCAGCTGTCCGATCTCGCCGACACGTTGATCTCGCAGCGCCTCGCCTCGGTTTCCGGCGTCGGCCACGTGTCCGTCGAAGGCGGCATCAAGCCCGCCATCCGTATCCAGGCTGATCTCGCGCGCCTGTCGTCGCTCGGCCTGTCGATGACCGACCTACGCAATGCCATCATCGCCGCCAATGTCACCGGCCCCAAGGGCTCCCTCGACGGCCAGTATCAATCCTACACCATCGCATCGAACGACCAGATCACCAGCGCCGACAGCTACAAATCGGTCATATTGGCCTATCGCAACGGCGCTCCGGTCGTACTCTCCGACGTGGCCCAGATCGTCGATGGGCTCGAAAACACCAAGGTCGGCGGCTGGTATCAGGGCACTTCGGCCGTCATCGTCAACGTGCAGCGCCAGCCCGGCGCCAACGTCATCGACACCGTCGACCGGTTGAAAGCAGAATTGCCGAAGCTCGCCCGCAGCATGCCGGCCGGCGTCAAGCTCAACGTCGTGCACGATCGTACCGAAACCATTCGCGCCTCGGTTCACGACGTGCAGTTCACCCTCGTGCTCTCCGTCGTGCTCGTCGTGCTCGTCGTGCTGTTCTTCCTGCAGTCTATCCGCGCTACCATCATTGCCGGCGTCGCGCTGCCGGTTTCGCTGATCGGCACGTTCGGTGTCATGTGGATGTGCGGATTCTCGCTCGACAATCTTTCGTTGATGGCGCTGACCATCGGCACCGGCTTCGTCGTCGACGATGCCATCGTCATGATCGAGAACGTCGTCCGCCACATCGAGGACGGCGACGGTCCACTAGAAGCCGCCTTGCGGGGCGCGCGCGAAATCGGCTTCACCGTCATTTCGCTGACCCTGTCGTTGATCGCCGTCTTCATCCCGCTGCTGTTCATGACCGGCCTCGTCGGCCGCATGTTCCGCGAGTTCGCCTTGACGCTCACCATCGCCGTCGTGGTGTCGGCCGTCGTATCGCTGACGCTGACGCCGATGATGTGCGCGATATTGCTGAAGCATGTGGCCCCGGATCCGGCCAAGGCCCACCGTCCCGGCTTTTTTGCCCGCGCCATCGATGCGACCATCGACATCTACATGCGCAGTCTCGCCTGGGTGCTCCGCTATCAGCGTGCCACGCTATTCGTCACGTTCCTAACCGTGCTGGCCACCATCTACCTCTACGTCATCGTGCCGAAGGGCTTCTTGCCGGCGCAAGACACGGGGCTGGTCAACGCGGTGCTGCAAGCCGGTCCTGAAGTATCGTTTGAGGAAATGACGCGCCTGCAGGGACTGGCGACAACTGAAATCCGTAAAGACCCCGACGTCGCCGCCGTGGTGTCGGTCATAGGCGTGTCCTCGCTCAACACCACACCCAATTCCGGCTCGCTCAAGATCGTGCTGAAGCCACGCGCGCAGCGGCAGTCGGCCGCCGATCAGGTGATCGCGCGGCTCGAACGTGCGAGTTCGAACATCCCCGGCGTCACGCTCTTTTTCCAGTCCGTGCAGGACATCCAGATTTCGACGCGTATGACGCGCGCGCAGTATCAGTTCACGTTGACCGGCAGCGACGGCGCCGACGTCAACCGCTGGGCGGAAACCCTACGCCAGCGCTTGTCGACGTCGCCGATTCTGAGCAACCTGACCGTCGACACGCAAGAGGGCGGCCTGCGCGCTTTCGTACGCCTCGATCGCGACACGGCCGGCCGGCTCGGCGTGTCGATGCAGGCCGTCAACGATGCGCTCAACGATGCCTTCGGCCAGCGCCAGATTTCAACGATTTATGCGCAGTCCAACCAGTATCGCGTCGTGCTCGAAGCGCAGGCGCAATATCAGAACGACCCCAACGCGCTCTCCCGCCTTTTCGTGCCGTCGGCAACCGGCGCGCAGGTCCCCTTGAGTTCAGTGGCGAAGGTGGAGCGTGTGCAGGCGCCGCTGACCAACAATCACCAGGAGCAGTTTCCCTCGGCGACGTTGAGCTTCAATCTGGCGCCAGGTGCGGCGCTCGGCGATGCGGTGGCCGCCATCGATGCCATCCAGAAATCTGGCGACATGCCCGGCCTATTGATCGGGTCCTACTCGGGCGATGCGGCAGAGTTTTCGAAATCGCTCGCCAGCCAGCCCTGGCTCATTCTCGCGGCCATCATCACCATCTACATCGTGCTCGGCGTGCTCTACGAAAGCTTCATCCACCCGTTTACGATCCTCACGACGTTGCCGTCCGCCGGCATCGGCGCCGTGCTTGCGTTGATGATCTGCGGCATCGATCTTTCGCTCGTCGCGCTCATCGGCATCGTGCTGTTGATGGGCATCGTGAAGAAGAACGCGATCATGATGATCGACTTCGCCCTCGATGCGGAACGCACGCGCGGGCTTTCGCCTGAGCAATCGATCGTCG
>JANLYD010000076.1:0-3531 GCA_031365465.1 Hyphomicrobiaceae bacterium | reverse complement strand
TCCATGTCGCGGCGGGCGGGATCGCGCGGACGCGGCGAGACGTTGCGGCTGATACCCTGATTCATCAACGCATGTGCGGCATCCAGCGTCCGCTCGACGGTCGCCTCGCCGAACCGGTCCTCGCACTGCGATACGTATGTCTTGGCAAAGCTCAGGTAATCGATGATGTGATCGGCCTGGGTCCACTGTTGGAAGTGCGAATTGTTCTTGAAGAAGTGGTTGTGGCCGTAGGCGGCATGCGCGACGACCAGCGCCTGCATGGTCATGGAGTTTTCCTCCATGATGTAATTGATACACGGGTTCGAGTTGATGACGATTTCGAACGCGAGGCTGCGCATGCCCTTCTTATAGTGCGCTTCGTCCTGTGCGAAGCGCTTGCCGAACGACCAATGCCGGTACATCAGCGGCATGCCGATCGACGAATAGGCATCCAGCATCTGCTCGGCCGTGATCACCTCGATCTGGTTCGGATAGATGTCCAATCCCATCTCGCCGAGCGCGATCTCGCCCATCACGTCATAGACTTTGTTGACGAGGCCGAAATCCCATTCGGGCCCGTCGAACAGGGGTTTAACGGCTTTGGTCTTGCGTTTCGGCAGGGTCGGTGCGGCGCTCATGGTAGGGCAGGTCCCGATGGTTCAATGACAACGCTAGCATGGCCGTAGTCGATCGTCAGGCGGCAGTTGGCAAGTAGCGAACGCCCCAACAACGCATTGCTGCCACGCCCACGGCGGTCTGGCGGCACGAACGCAGTATCGCTCGACTGGCCACGAGCGAACAAGGCGTCGACACGTTGTACACCACCCAGCCACTCGATCTCGAAGACTACGTAAAGAGCTTGTGCAATCGATCCGTCGGCAAATGTCAGAACCTCACCGGCTTCGACGTCGATCAAGGCGCCAATATGCTCCGCCCAAACGCGGGACGTCAGCAACATTGGTTCCGCGCCGGTATCGATCTCGCACACAAGGGTGTGCCAATGGCCAGTTTCGCCGCGCACCCTTAGTCTGACAAGCGCTCGCCCACGCTCATCAAGGTAGCCAATCATCGGTGTGCCACCGTCAACGTTCATATGGTGCCAATATGCAGCGTCCACGCTACCCGGTCACCATACTGCGACTTGAACATGGATCGAGCCTGACCGCGCGTTTGCGCAACGACAAATGCGCCGGACTCTGGGTCAAGGCGCACGTAGCTATTCATATTCTCGGCCTCAAGTTGCGCACGTAACGACAAGCGATAAATATGCAGAGCGCGCTGCATGCTCTCATCGGTGTATTCGCTGAACTGAGAACCCGTGCTGACGTCTTGTGGCATAGTCCATCCCGGTCCGAATGCGTCCTAGGCACCACTGCCGAACTAATGTTCCGAAAGTCACCCCACTCCATTCGCCGAAAATAAATCGCGGAAGACGGGGAAAATGTCCTCGGGTTGGGTGACGCGGCGCATGGCGAAGACGCCATTGCTGTCGTCGACCTCGGAGTAGCCGTTCCAGACGGCGGTTTCTAGCGTATCGGCGAAGCGTTCGCCGTGGGCGGTTTCGACATAGGCGAAATACTGGCAGACCGGCAGGATCTCGTTTTCGAGCAAATCGAGACAGCGCGGCATGTCGTCGTGGAAGTTGTCGCCGTCGGACGCTTGTGCGGCATAGATATTCCAGTCGGCCGGCGAATAGCGCGCACGCACGACTTTCAGCATTTCCTCGAGCGCGGACGAAATCACCGTGCCGCCGGTATCGACGCCGCGGAAAAATGTTTCTTCGTCGACCTCGGCCGCCGTAGACGTGTGGCGGATGAAAACGATGTGCACCTCGCGGTAGTGGCGCGAGAGGAACAGGTGCAGCAGCATGAAGAAGCGCTTGGCCAGATCCTTTAAACTTTCAGTCATGGAAGCGGACGCATCCATCAGGCAGAACATGACGGCTTGCGTGGTCGGCTTGGGCACACGCACGAAACGGTTGTAACGCAAGTCAAGCGGATCGATGTAGGCGATCGTCTTGCGTAAGCGCTGTTTGTGTTCGAGCTTTGAGCGCAGCGCGACGATCAGGGCTTCGTCGCGCGACGTCGCAGCCTCGGCGGCAGCGAGTTCGTCTTCCAGGCGTTTCAGTTCGGCGGTGCTCGGGCGGCCCAGCGCCATGCGACGGCCGAGGCTGTTGCGCATGGTGCGCACGTGGTTTAACCGCGAAGGCGAACCATCGTTAGTGAACCCGGCGCGCGCCGGCTTGGATGCCTTCAAATCCTTGAGCCTGATCTTGACCAGGTTGGGTAGCTTGAGATCCTCGAAGAAGAGGTCGAGGAACTCATCGCGGCTGAGCGAAAACGTGAAATCGTCCTGGCCTTCGCCATCCGGGCTGCCCTCGCGCCCTTTGCCGCCGCCGCCACCCTGAGGTGGTTTCGGGATCGCGTCGCCAACCTGATACTTTTCATTGCCGGGCAGCACAAAGTCACGCGTGCCGGAATTGCGTCCATGGGAAAACGACGGTTCGCGCAGGCTCTTGGACCTGATGGTGACGCGCTCGCCGCCATCGGCTTGAGAGACGCGGCGGGATTTCAACGCATCCTTCATCGCCTCGCGGATTTCAGCCTTGGCACGGCGCAAAAACCGCTGGCGATTGCCGAGGCTCTTGGATTTCGGGTTGAGGCGGCGATCGACGATTTGCATGTTGGACCGGCGTTCGTTGCGATGGTTTCAGTAGTGATGCCTGCACCGGGCAATTTCAAGAATTTGCTCATCGCCCTTTCCTGAAACGCGATAGACTAGCCTATGCTCTTGATTGATCCGGCGGGACCATGCGTTGTCGTCACGATGCTTGAGTGCCTCCGGCTTGCCCAGACCGGTAAACGGATGTTTGCGAGTATCCGCAATCAATTTGAAGATTTTGCCTAGCATCTTGGCATCGACCTCGGCCCAATAGATCATGTCGTCGGTCGCTGGCGAAGAAAACCTGACCTTCACGTCGCGCGACGCGTTTTGGATGCCGACTTGCGCTCCTTCACCTTTAGAGCAATGAAAGATTTCAACTCTTCCAGCGTGCCTTCCCAAGCATAACGTCCGGCATCTAACTCGGCAAAGGCTGCGTCCAAACGCTTCCTATCGGCTGCCGACGTGACCACAAGCTCGGAGCGCGATACCCGCAATTCAGATTTAAGTTTGGCGACAGGTATGAGCGCTATATCCGGCTTGCCTGCACGCCGGATGATCACCCGTTCGGAACTATTGACAGCCTCGTCGAGGAGGCTGTCCAAGTTCTTTTTCGCCTTGCTGAGTGTAGTCGTCGACATCAAGGCCTCTCAATCAGCTCGACTTCTTCACCCGCATGTACCATTCGACGAGGCGGCGGACCTGACGCGGGGTATAACCGCGCGACACCATGCGCTGCACGAAGTCCTCGTGTTTGCGCTCGGTATCGTTGTCGGCCTTCTTGCCAAACGAGATCACCGGCAGCAGATCCTCAACCTGGGAGAACATGCGGCGCTCGATCACGTCGCGGATCTTTTCGTAGGACGTCCAGCTTGGGTTCTTGCCTGCGTT